>JAUILM010000009.1 GCA_030432855.1 Bacteroidia bacterium | reverse complement strand
CCAAAGTGATAGCAATCACCCACACAAGGCTTCTCACTTTAGTCCTGGCTTTGTTCAAATTGGCCTCACGGATAATTTCCAGATTAAGTCTCCAATTTCGGTCCAGTTTCTGATTTATTGAGTTCCACGCATTTTCCAAATTTGATAATTCATTCATGACGCTGATTTTTTGAAATTCTCTAATAGTTTCTTTTTGATTCTCCCAATTCGGGTACCCACATTACTCACTGAAATGTCAAGCACCTCTGCAATGTCCTGGTGACTGTTACCATCCAGATATAAAATGATTAACGCTCTATTCATTTCATCCAGCTGACTAATAAACTGCCTCAGCAATTGAATACTTTCCGTTGATTCATCGGGCGGAGTCTGATCTATTTCTATGAAGTGAGCAGCATAGTCTCTTTCGTATTTCCGTCTTGTAGAATGCTTTCTTTTAAAGGATATGGCAACGTTAAGTGCTATTCTGTACATCCAGGTCGTAACCTTAAATTGCGGATCATACTTTTCAAAACTTTTCCAGAGTTGAATAATAATTTCCTGAGCAAGGTCTTTTTGATCTTCCGGACTCTCAAAGTACATATGACCAACCTTGAATATAATGTTCTGATGTTGGTCTAAGATCTGAAGGAATGCATCTTTCTTGTCTGACATATCTTTATTCAGTCGCCTACTGGACTACTTTTACTCTATTATTCGCATCAGACCTGAGAAAATCACAAAAAGAAAGCAAAAACTGTAAAAAACTAATGATCTATATACACTCGGGCACCCGTTTTAGCGCTTTCCTTTGCAGCATCAAGGATTTCTACGACGATCAGGTTATTTTCCAATGTGTACGGATCGAATGCAGGAAGGTTAATAGTTTTTCGCACTACAGCGGCAAAGAGACTGAAAGGGTCATCATATGGATAGTCTCGATCTTCTAACTTCAGACTTGTCGCTTCGCTTTGGTCTTGTAGTCTATAGCTCAGATTATACCGATCCTGACTCATGATTTGACCAGTCTGTCCGTAGACTTCCATATCTTTTCGGGAGAATGGCCAATTCCATGAGGCCTGGACAATCCCCTGCATTTTAGGATATTGCAAGACAATAGTCGCTTCGTCATCTACTTGGGGATATATGTCCTTTTTGAATGTCTGTAATGTTGCAGATACACTTTCGGGTTTGACACCATTTGTCAGCCAGGTAATCAAATTGGCTCCATAGCATCCAAAATCAGTGACAGCACCTCCTCCATTCAGTTTGGGGTCAGTCAACCAGGACAGGAACTCAGGACCTACCCCGATCTCCATGGGGCCTTCGTGACCATCGTGCACCACGACCTTCCGCAAGGTCCCAATATCACCTTGCTGCACCATTTCATAGGCCTTTTCATTGGTACGATACCAGCTGGTTTCATAGTTTGTAATCACCTGTGTCCCATACCTCTTAGCAAGATTTGCGATTTCCGTAGCATGCTCCATATTGACGGCCAGTGGTTTTTCGACCATTACATCGATACCGGCAGGAGCGCTGGCCCGAACTACCGCGAGATGGTCAAAAGTGGGGCCGAATGCAGCAATGGCCTCAGGATCAGTCTCTTTAATCATCTCTGATAATGAGTCGTATACCAATGACATTGAAAACCCATATCTGGAAGCAAAGCGTTCAACTAACTCCTTATCATTCTCATAAATACCAACTACTTCCACATCGGGCCGATCCATTTCATTAAGGATCCAATGGACATGACCGTGAGACATGCCAGCGATGGCGAGACGCACTTTCTCCGTCTGTGCCGATAGATTAAAAGCAACCAGGAGAGAAAAAAGCAGATAAAAGGACCTTAGGAATGAAGTACTATTAGATAGAAAAGACATACGTACAAGTTTATCTACCTAAGATACTAATCTATTATACCCTTTTGTCTGGCATGCGCAATACCATCTGCGCTATGCTCCAAAAGAATTACTTTGGCATCGCCTTGCTGTTCTATCAGAGACTGTACACGACGTACCTTCGATCTTTTCTTCACCGCCCTTATATAAATCCAATGGACCTGGCCGGGGAATTGTCTGGCGATGTGTAAATAGATGTCAGTATCGATCTCTCCGGCATCACCTATTAAAATAAAAGGCAAATCGGGATATGTTTCCAGAATATGTACAATCTTCGTGTACTTATTCTTCTCGGTAAACTCCTTCTTGCCAAAATGCTCTAATCCAATATCCCGCATGATCAGGGTACCTTTAGGGAAGTCATTCTTCATGAGAAATTCCTCTACATAATCGAAGATATTCCAGGGACTATTTGATAAATAAAAAATCGGATTTCTGGGATCCTCCTGCCGACCTTTATGGAGTAACTGATAAAACTCGGGAGCTCCATCCAATGGTATCCTGTCATGACTATGAGTCAACAAAGAATTGACAATTAACCTCCATTTTAATAATGAATTGACACCCGTATGAAGGATCGTATCGTCAATATCGCTGATGATTCCATAGCGAGCATAAGACGACGGCAACATCACTTCGGAATTGGCCTTATGTATAATCTCATCCTTATGCATTAATCGAAACTGCAAAGGCAACCAGGAAATATCCTGTCCAACTTCCTTAAAAGCATGAGAACCCTCCAGGTGGAGATAGCCCTCATGATCTGATACCAGAATTTTCTCATCAGTGCCCCAGCAGGCCTTAACCGAAACACCCGGTACCTCGTCGGACTCAAACCGTTTGAAAGCATGATACAAGTTTCGTAATCTTGAATCCCTGACGGAGTGAATAATACCTTCATCTTCCAGCACTCGTGCCTGTGCGAATAATTTAGATGCATTGGCATAGCCTCCGTAAGGCATAATGATCACCGGATCTTTACGATCATGAATATTTCTGGATTTAAATAAAGGCATGCCACAAAGTTACAAACAAATCACCCTTATGATAGGCTCGTTTTACTGCATCAATACATAACCTGCCCAGTATCTCGGTGGATACTTTTTAGATAAACGTTTTTTAGCCTTTTGAAGAGCTGCTGATGCATCACGACCTCGAAAGTAAAATTTATAAAAAAATTGCAGCAAGAGAGAACTCTCAGTGTCTGGTATCACCCATAAGGTATACATCACCTGATCCACACCGCACATTCGAAAAGCACGCTGCAGACCGAATACACCTTCAATACTATGCACTTCTCCAAGACCAGTTTCACACGCACTGAGTACAACTAGTTCAGTATCATTCAAAGGTAATGTGCTAACTTCCATAGCGGTCAACACCCCATCGTTGTCTGGCTTAGAATCTTCCTCAGACATCCAATATTGGTTCACCTTACTCAAAACAAAACCAGCCCGCAATAAAGGATTTTCTGAAGTCATTATTTTGTTACGCAGATTTATTTGACCATAGGATTTATCAACGATACCATCAAATGAAAAACCATGCGAAGCAATATGAAAAATCGAGGGTGGGTCCGTATTTAATTTTTCACGAATGTTCATTTCCAAAGCATCCGATCCCGTCATTAGATCAATAACTGATATTGATTCTTTGGCGACGTCCAAGATAAAATCAATCTCTTTCTGGGTGCCTTGTAAATAGGGAAAATACTTTGCGTCCCCGTCCACGCCATAGTCTAGTGCCCCCACTATAAGCATTGATTCATCCGCCTTTACGAAAGAGGAGCTCTCTTCAATGTTTTTCGCCAGACTTAGATATCGAAATTCATAGTTATCTACTAAATACTTTTTTCCATCAAAAAAACCATCGAAAGGTACCTTGTGAAGCATTCGGGTCGGACTTACAAAGATTTTATTATACCCCGAAACCTGAGTTTGAATTGGATGCCACACGAGTTCATATAACGCTCGATTTAACTGAGGGTCATTTACAGGATGAATATTCGATTGAAATAAGTCTTTAATATCCTCTTCTGTGCAAAGACGTACAATTTCAGGAGCCCCGCTGTTCTTATGTACGAGCATAGCGTAATATTCGATATTGCCGGTCCATTCTCCAGATTTGAATTGCTCAAAGCTGATAAAATCAATAAATACTTCTTTCTTTTTAAGCGTGGATTTGAGTTGTTCAAAATCTATAGCCCCATACATTGGACTAGTTGTGGATCGACTCCATTCTTTTTCCAGCAAGTTCGTCTGAAACTTTAACTGCTCAATATCCGCTTCTGACGAACTGGCCTCGGCACCTGATTGTAGCATACTGATGCTTAGTGAATCTCGCAACTTTTTCCATTCCTTGTATACGTTTACCGCTTCTAAATTAGAATGGACTGATGCCCGATCCATTCTGTGATATTCCAACGCAAGACCCTTGGTTGCAAGACTAAAATTGAGCATATCGATTGCTATATCTGAAGACATATCAAGAGTCGTGACCAAAGAGTAAAATCGCTCAAATTCCAACTCCATATGTTCATAGAAATAGACACTGGTCTCCTGATCAAATGTGGAGTAATAATACTTCATCAACTCCAATTGTTTTCTATTGGCCTCAAGATAAACAGGTATAGCTGCATCGGGTTTTAAATGGGAATATAGGCCTGCTAAATTATAGAGGAGTTCTACATATTTTGGGTGGTCTGGTCCCAATGTATTTTTACGAATGGATAATCCTTCCAGATAATAGGGCTCAGATTTCTCTGGAAGTTCCATATTCTCATAGAGTATCCCCAGATTACTGAGAGTTGTTGTATAAAGATCACTTTCGGCACCTAATTCCATTTGAATTATTCGAAGGCTATTGAGGTATAATGGTTCGGCTTGAACATATTCTTCCAAATAATCCAGCAGACCTGCCAGATTTTGAAGAATGATTGCATAGTGGACACTTGCCGTATCACCCACTTCCTGATAGTGACCCAAGGCCATGGTATAGTATTGACGGGCTAGATCTAGTGAATCCATGGCATCATACAATAGTCCCAGGTTATTGGAAAGTGTAGAGAGTTCACGTACGAGTCCTTTTGACAGGTAATAGTTTTCTGCAATAAGAAAAAATCGTTCTGCAGATGAATAATCGCCAATCAGGTAATATAACTGGGCCAGATTGCTGGCGGCATCCGCCTCCACTCGAAATAATGACTTTTTGGACTTCGAGACCACTTCCAAAAAGGCGCTTTCAGCCAGATCGTATTTGCCTAACTGAGTCAGATTAATACCCTGGTGTGTTTTGAAATACAAATACCATCTATGATCTTTCTCCTTCCAAAGTGAATCCAACTCTGCAAATAACTCAAAGGCCATTTCAGAATGATCCATTAAAGTATACAGCAATGCCCTTTGCTCCAAAAATCGGAGCGATATCAGATGACCAGGTGGATAGTTCCAATTCTCCTGCAGCAACTGATAGAGGTTAAATGCATGATCATAGTCCCCTATTCCTATGTAGGCAGAAGCCCGGTCCATGAGATTCAAAATACCAATCGAATCGTGTCTCTGCAATTCTGTAGTAGTAAGTGTATCTCTACGCAGGACCTCATCAAATCTTCCGATTTCCAGTAACCATTTATTGCGCAGCCGAAATATTTCAATGTCATGAAAATTTTGTTCACAAGCTTGTAGCAAGGAGTCAGCCACATGATAGCGCTCATCAAACAATGCCTTTGCAATGCCTTGCAAGAGGCCGACTTGCTTCTCAGAAGATGAATCAACTGCATAGAGCCTATCAATCTCAAGATAAAGGTCAGTGAGATATGGAGTTGCCTGCCCGGGTGCATCTTGTAGGCCCAGGAGACTTATAAAGGTCATCGGGAGCAGGAGCCATCGGAACATACTCTAAAGTACAGCTTTCACTAACCTTTGCCGCAATGATCAATAGTTATTCTGATATGATAATGGGATATGTGTAGGTTTTGTCACTAGTACGGCATCGAACAAAATACATTCCAGGTGAAGTCTGCATTTCCAATCGGATGATATTGACCCCTATATCGATAGATTGGACCTTCGTCTGCTCAAGAGATCTTCCATACACATCTAAAAGATCGACTTGAATTTTGGACTTCAGTCTACTAGTAACCTCAACGAAGTGCTCAGAAGAAGTTGGGTTGGGGTAGCCTTTGATGGATAGTCCAACTAATTGATCTTCAATCTGCGTCACTGGATTGGGATCGATTGCGCATATACTGAATGGCCACAGATCAATTTCTGAATTGATTAGATGCAAAAGCACCGTATCTCCGGGCATTAGATTATCCGCAGATATGTGGTGAACAATTCCGTCGAAGGTCAGATCGTCGCAATTCACGGTTTGATAGTTACTACAATTTCCTGTGTAAATTGACATTCGAAGAGATGAGAAAAATATCCGAGTTGAATCTTCGTCCATTGGGGTAAGTGAAAATTGTAATGAACCGGAGGAAGGTACGACTGCTTTTAACCATCCATCAATAAAATATCCAGATAAGCCCTGACATCTAAAGTCTTGCGAAAGACTATCAAACGTTGCTTCATTCCATCCATAGAAGGCAGGCTCACATACAGGGAGAACCGCTAATGTATCTGCGATGCGACAGAGATCTAATTCACCTCTCCCATCACAGTTGTTATCCAGGGCATCCTCGATGTTCTCGACATTACCCGGATACCTGTTTGCATTATTGTCATCGCAATCTCCACCACGGTTGACGTAGCCCGGTAGAGGTCCCGACCATTCAATCGTAAATGACTCGTCTCCATAAGAATCACTATCCTTGTCTTGATACCAGGAAACTACTACTGCATTCAATGGTTCCTCGATGATCAAATCACTGATATTATTACAAGAATCTGTAGCTACCCAGGAATGAACAACCTTTTGCTCTGTCATAACAGTGTCGTGACTTACGTCTATGATCCACGCTGTATCGCAATCACGAACTAAGACTTCAAAAGGAAAATCTGTACATGTGTCACATGGTAAGATTTCGAAAGTGGGAGCGACCGTATCCGTTACAAAAGCGGTGATTATGTACTGGAATGAATCCAGAATAGTACCTATATCACTTATTTCAGGATTATCAACCCAGGGAAATTCATAACCCTGAAAAATTAGTTGTTCTTCATAGCAGTACCCAGAAGGAATCATAAGCGTCCCCCTTGGTTTCTTACGCCGCATTCTCATCGCTACACCAAGGCTCTGATGGAGTAAATTACATTGAAAATTTCGACATACGTAACTAAACTCTTTTAGATCTTGTATCTGATCACATGTTATATAAATTGTATCAGATGTTGCAGGTATGTCAAGACTTCTACTCATGCTATTGCGGAAACCATCGAGACATGGATGCTCCAAGTACAGGTCCTTATAGAGAGCGGACCAATGTCTAAGCCACCATGCTTCGCGTTCTAGAAATGCTCCTCTACCATAACAGAACCAGCCAATTTGAGACCTAAAGAAATTATCATTGGGGTAAAACGCAGTGTCTACTAGAGGCTGAAAGGAAGCATCGAAAAATGCCCCCATATCTATAGACTCATCTGGTGATCTTGAAACCTGTGTAAATACCAACAGCTGAAGAAAATTATTACCTTTCAAAATCTCCTTCAGTACTTGGGCTGATGGATCACTAGCCTCATCCCCTATGAAAATAACATTGGTGCTATCAGTAAGCTGAGATCCAAATTCACCCCAGATATTCGATCGCAAGTCTAGCTCTCCCGTCTTAAGCAATGCATAACTATCCTCTTCACCCGGCAAATCTTCTACCTCTATGGCAAAACCTGGAAATTGTGCAATAGCACTCATCCCCAGAATACCGCCACTTTGATCTGCAAATCTTACTGCGACATCGGGTCCGGCACTGCTTTCCATACCTGGTCCGACCAGACTCACATTATAGATAATTGGTGCCGAAAAAGCTCCCTGACCATTGATCGCATGACCTGCCTGATCCTCACTCTGAATGGCAAACCAGAACTGGCCTCTTCCCCGGTATCCGGCGTCCCATTTAAATGCGTCCCCGGCATTAAAATTCATGGTGAGGTGACGTGTATCAACCGTGCCTCCGATCCAATGGATGCCATCAGAAGCCCCCGCGAAAGATTCCACATAATCAACATACATACCATTGCCACAACCTGCAAGTGTCAATCCCGCAAAGCCCCCGGCTCCACCGTGGCGTATTGAGACACTCTTGATTGTACCCGCACTATGAGAGGGATCATTGCCACCAAACATCAGTCGTCCATCGTCCATTGTTCCATACTGTAGCTCCAGCAGATTACTATCAGCATCCAGCACGGGAGCATCGCCAAGTATCACTAATCCTCCCCATAATCCACGATCTGTCTGTAATAGATCAGAAGGGTCCTCTATATCATCACCCTCTGATGTGAAGATGATGGGATTAAGATAGTCTCCTCTCGCTTCAATCCTTGCACCACGAGCTATTATTAGCGCGGAAGTAGGCGATCCATCCCCAGGTACCGACTTTGCTCTTATAATGGTACCTGCCTCGATTGCGAGTTCTCCACCATCTTCCAATACGACCAATCCATCTAATACGTAGGTGGTATCGCTAGACCATGTGTATGAATCTCCTTGAAGATCATTATCTGTAATGATTCTACTGGGCAGTTGCGCATGGAGTAATGGAGCAAATATTAGCAGCCCTATAACAAGTACGGATCTCATTTTTTTGAATGTGTTGGTGTTGTGATGTATATCTTTGTTTATTCCTCTGAATTGAGCTCTTGTAGTAGACTCTTCGCCTTACTAAAATATTCAGAGTCAGTGGAAATTCCTAAAAGTAACTCCTCCGCCTCCCTTCTATTTTCTTTCTCCAGATATAATAGTGACAGATTCCATTGTATTTTGTCCTGATATCCAACCAGATCAAGTCCATTCAATCGTTCCAGAATTAATTGAGCTTCCTCAATTCGACCCTCAGATATCAACATTTGAGCATGATAAAACTCGGTTTCACTAGAAAAAGGTGACCTTGAAAAAGACGCTGCATTCTCATCATAGATCTGAAGAAACACAGTACTCCTTTCATTACTATACGCTTCCATTAGGTTTTGCAATTGTTGGAGAATTACTGGATCTGTCCCTCCAAAGCCCAATTCGTCCAATTCTCTTGCAACATGAGGACTCAATTCATCAGTAGCCGGTGCGAAATAATTTGCCAAATATTTTTCTCCAGGATTCCAGTCACTTTTAAAATACCAACCTGCAAGAATCAAAATCAAGACAGAGGCCGCAATCGAAAGTCGTTTGACCAGATTTCTACGCTTCGAAAGTTGAACCACCTTAGATGTTTTCTCAACTTTCCGCGAGTCAAATTCCGCAGAGACCTCCTCTATAATTGACTTCATGCTTTCACTCTGAATTGCAGAAATAATATCTCTCTCCTCTTCCTCACTAAAAAAACCATCTTGCTCCAAGGTCTCTTCTACATCTTCGAGACGATTCTTAAATTCGTTTTCCTCATGCAGGATGACACCTTCGACAATATCAGAGGCAGCCTGAAAGTCTCTTTGAAACTGTGGATCCTCGTCAAGTAATGCCTCGAAATTCTCTGCTTCCTCAGGAGTTAATTTGTCCTGAAAATATAAATCGATCAAATCCAAATTGCTCATACTTTTCCATTAACGTCTGGCAAAACCCTATTCTTCAGCTGCTGCATACATCTATTTTTCTTAACCTTCACAAAACTGTCTGTGTATCCCATAATTGCAGCAATTTCCTTCAATGATATTTTTTTAAAATAAAACTCGGTGAGCAATTTTCGGCAATCCTCCTGAATAGATTTAAGTGCCGCTGCAATTCGCTGGTGTTTATCCTCTCTATCTTTTTTGTATTGTATTTCATCTTCATCAACCACTACAAATTCCCGATTCTCCATATTATCAATAACCAATGATAGACCGCTTTTCTTGTCTTTATTCAGATGCTTAAGCCACAGATTTCTTACGACCGAATATAAATAGGTACTTACGGTACATGTCAACTTAAAATCATTACGGAGAGCATTTCTGTACAAGACCATTAAAGCCTCCTGAAATAAGTCCTTTGCATCATCCATATCACCTTTATTATTATGCACAAAAGCGGTGGCTATGTGAAATGCATCAGAATACAAATACCTGATCACTTCTTTGTCTCCTGTTTTTATCCTTTCAAGTAAAGAACCATCACTGAGTTCCTGCTGCTCCGAATTATTCATTTAGTGGTAGATTAGACCGATATCCTTACAATTTACTTGATTTCGATCACTATACCTTAAGGCAATCTCCTTTTACCGAAGACCAACAAACCCAGTCAGACATCTCCACTTAAAATCAGGTCGATATCGTACCTTTATACTGATATCTACGAAAGGTTATCAATCCGTTTCTGATAACCTTTCATAAAAGAGGGAATTAAGGAAGAAAGCAATCTGATGTTCAGAACCAGTTTAATTATAATATGCTTACTTTCCTGCTCCACGCTATCTGCTAATGATCGGAGCTCATCACCAGCGATCATTTATGAAAAGATAAAGGAAGCAATTGGTGATCCCGATGTCATTTGGCCGACTCTTAAAGTCATCGATCGTAAAAAGAGCATTGCGGCTTTTAGGAAATCCGACAACACAATACTTCTGGAAGAAGCAGCCATCAAAGTCTGTCATAGTCTTGGTAGCAGTGCTTCTGCAGCTATGGCTTTCCTAATCGGACATGAGCTTACCCATTTCTACAGACACAGGGAGTGGAATGAAATGGGATTCGGATTCTCTTTTTCACTCGATAGCCTTGATTGGAATTCTTATCGAGATAATGAATATGAGGCAGATTTATATGGTGTATTCCTTGCCTACCTGGCCAATTACGACGTCCGGGAAATCTTACCTATCCTGCTAGACCAATTGTATGATGTATATGCTATCCCGGCAGAAGAGACCACCTCATACCCTTCATTACGCACTCGAAAGTCAGTTTTCGAAAAAATGCGAAAACAGGTAGAAATCCTGATAAGTCTATATGAGTCAGCTCACCTATGCCAGGCAATCGAGCAGCCATTTCTTGCTGCAAAATCGTATGAGTACATTTTGCAATTCGTACAAACACATGCTCTTCATAAGAACTATGGGATTTCGCTTTTGAAGTCCGCATCATTGGGATCTAACGCAGCTATCTTGAAATACTCAATGCCTCTGGGTATAGAAAGGGATCTACCAGTGCGGGGTTTAGATTTCAAGGATCGTCACGAAATGCTTCAGCAGGCCCTTTCTTCTTTTCGACAAGCGGCCGACATTAAAAGGGGAGACTTCGAATCTGAATTGGGCCTTACTTTGACCTACGGATTGCTTGGTGACTTTCACGCTGCAGAAACCAAACTGGACACCATGCTTTCAGCTCGTTACCAGCCCCTGGAGATGGCCAAATTTCATTTGGTGCGTGGAATCTTGTTTGCTTTGCAGAATAAGGAGTTAGACGCCATATTGTCTTGGAAACTAGCACGAAGGCTGGACTCTTCCCTGTCCATGCGTCAAATGGTTAAGCATAATCTGCAAGTACTGCGTGAAAAATCACCAACAAGACAAAAAGAACCGCGGTTAATCAACGTACTCAAAGGCTACGATCCCGGGGTACGATCGTCCGGCATTCATCTCCTGGACACTGACTCCCTAATGAAATTACGCGTCAACTTTTATACATCGAGTGGAAAAAAAACGGTCACATATTCTAATCCAAATATCCAATTGGGACTCGTGGAGGTAGATACGCAACATACAATATCAAGTCCAGGCCAGGAAGAATCCAATACAGTCTTGAGACATAGTTGGGGATATTATCAGGTGGATTGGAGCAAGCAGCACATATATGACATTCGGACTGATCAGCTACATGGGGTCTTTTCATTCGGCCTGATCAAGCCTTAGGAAAGAATCCGACGCTTTTCACGGATCTTATCTACTGAATTACAATGACTTACTCATAAGTACAAAAAAAATCACAACCTGAGTGATAACCTTTCATTGGTGCGGGTATAAACCACTGTATCTAATCATTTAAAACAATAATCATGAAAAACATCTACTTAAATACCGCACTGACATTCTTGCTAATAATTGTCACCTCTCAATTATCTTTTACGCAGACTACAGAATACATCAATCCAAATCATTTATTGAATTTGGGAGTATGCATTGGTCAGATTGAAAATACTCAGCAGGGATTCATAGAGAATGAACAACTCGACCACATAACTGAGAGAGCTGAAAAACTACTGCACCAAGCCACAAGTCCCCAACAAATCACACACGAGATCAACTTGACGGACAGTACAAGTTATCGATACAATACCATTGCGTCAGAAATCGAGAATATTCTTTCTACTCAGAATTGCGACAATCCGTATTTCACTATTGGAAAAGACATTTTTGATCTTGGCTACCACATTGGTACCGCACTATACGCAGCAAATACAGAGTGCTCACAGTGTCTTGAAGAATCACTTATTGAATCGCAACTCATAGCTTCAGATATTGCGTATGAAGTCGGGCTGTATGATGCCTATGAAAGTCAGGAGCTACTAAATGAAGTTTCAAATCTTCTCATGGGGGCGTTTATATCAATCAACCATGATATCGATGCCGACTCGATTCTTATCCAAAATGATCAGGTTGGAAAGCAAACGCTAATAGTACTAGGGATGACTAACGATGCATTTGAAAATCTATATCAAGACTGCAATGGAGGCACTAAAGAAGTAAGTAATGGAGAATCTTTGCAGTGTGAAATTACCAGAATGAAAAGTGTATCTGAAGACTCCACGAGTAAAACTCTCCATGTGTTAGGTAATGCTGAGGTATTTCTTTGGAAATATCGAATCCCGGGTGGTACCTGGATATATGAACTAACGGCGGACTCTACTCTCCACATTAACAAAACTGTTGACACTACTTACGAAGTGAAAGTACAGGGTTGGTGCAATTCGGATGCTTCGTTCACACCTTTCGCAACTGAAAGCTTTAGTGTTGTATTCAATTACGGCTATGGATGTTACCCCCCAACATATGGTCAACTAGGATGCACTGGCATTTCTCAAACCTATGCCTACTTGCATTGCAACGTATATGCATCTAAGATTGAGTATGCTTTTCATAAGGTAGGGTCATCTTCCTGGGGTACATACAAAACCAACAAGAAAAAAATTAAGTATTACGATCTGCAACCAAACACTTACTACGAATTTAAGTGTAGAGTTTGGTGTGGGAGTGGCTGGAGCTCCTGGTCTGCAGGAAAACGATTTAAAACGAATGGATACAGCTGTTATGTTTATAAGCCTACCGTAAGTCATATCACATCCTACTCCGCTAATACACATAGTACACATGGCGGAAAGAAAAAATGGGCAATTAAAGAATATGGTGGTTCTTGGCACTACTATACTAGCTATGGGTCGGTGAAGTGGAAGTGTAAACCAGGTAGAACGTATTACGTAAAAGTCCGTCGTATATGTTATGATAAATGGTCCGGATGGAGTAGTACCGTTACATGGACCACACCTGGATCCTGTCAAACTCCCAGCTACTCCTCACTCAGCCACTACAATGTTGAACAGACTACCGCGACTACCAAGGTAAATGTGTCTGCATCGAAGTACCTGTGGGCGATCAGACCCAGAGGGGGATCGTGGAACTACTTTGAGCGAACCAGTCATGTGATGAATTGGAGTAGTATGTCACCCGGCACGACATACGAATATAAGGTGAAAAAATACTGTGGAAGTGGTTATTGGTCCCACTATTCCAGCGTAAAAAGCTTTACTACCAAAAGTGCATACTGTCATGCACCTTCTACCGGTAGCATCTGGTACAGTCATCTGACCAGCAGCACAGTTAGGATAAACGTTTCAACTTCTGCCACCAAAATTCAATATGCTATCTGGAGATCAGGATGGTCTGATTGGAAAGTATTTGAAAAGGGACAGAAATATATTGATTTTACAGGCTTATACGATAATCGTAAATATTACTATATGGTAAGAGTTCACTGCGGTAGTGGCTGGTCTTCCTGGTCTTCCAGTGAGTGGTTTATCACTAAAGCAGCCGGAAGGTCCCATCAAAGCAACGGTGAAAATATCCTGACTTTAGATCGACAGGGCCCCACTTCACTTTGGAAGGAAAATACCATACAAGTATCCGAAGACGGATCACCGGTACTGGACAGCATTGTAGTAACGACGCCAGATGCTCCTAAAATGATTGCATCACAGCATAACATCTTACCCTATCCCAACCCCAGCACAGACTTCTTTAGAATACAAGGTCTCATTAGTGATGCCGAGGTGTCAATCATTGATACCCGGGGTCGGATCGTCATGAAATCACAAGTAGAAAGGAATGCAGCTGTAAATGTCACAAGCTTGCAATCAGGCATATATCAACTGATCATTCAGCGATCAGATTCTGCTCAGCCAATTGTTGCCAAAATTTCCATTGTGAAATAAGATCTACAATCCATGTGAAAAGGGGATGTCGTATTGGCATCCCCTTTTTGTATTTGGTAGTAGACTACAGGCTTCCGATCGGACGACTACCGAGACCGGTAGGTTTTTCTACCAAAAGATCGCCCAGGTCGTTTCTGGCCTCCGCCACGATCTGCATTATTTCTTCTGCCTTTTCAGGATACAAATCGATAACGTTGTAGTCTTCTCCGGGATCTCTGATCATGTCATAAAGTTCTGGAGATTCCACATCTGTAGGTATTCTTGGACCACCTATACCATCGTTTCCAGGAGCCGTGGCGTATGATCTGAAGGTATGGGGTAGCACCAGCTTCCAATTGTCATGACGGACTGCAATGAGATGATTGCGATAGTGATAGTAATAAATGGTTCGACGAGGATTGGTGGTATGATCACCTTTCCAGAGCGAGGATACATCCACTCCATCGATCGGATGATCGGGAAGAGCCGCGCCTATAATACTGGCAATTGAAGGCATGATATCAATATTACATGATAGTTTATTGCTAATCGTTCCAGCAGGAGTCTGTCCTGGCCAACGAACGATGAAAGGCACTCGCTGACCTCCTTCCCAGCTAGTAGTTTTACCTTCCCGAAGACCGCCTGTAGATCCGGCATGGTTACCGTAGTTGATCCAGGGACCGTTATCTGTAGTAAAAATAAAAATTGTGTTTTCTGCCAGGTCTAGATCATCCAGTGTCTGCATAATCTGTCCTACTGACCAATCGATCTCCATCATAACATCGCCGTAGAGACCCTGCTCACTTTTACCTCTAAAGGCATCAGATACTCCCAATGGAACATGAGGCATGCTGTGAGGTACATATAAAAAGAAAGGGTTTGATGCATTTCGCTGGATAAAATCAACTGCTTTTTCAGTGAATAATTTGGTCAAGGCATCCTGGTCCTGCATGGTTGTGAGGAACTTGCTTACCTCATTACCCTCTACCAGAGGCAATTCTGGAAACCTGCCTTTATAGGAGTCGGGCTCCGCGTGTGAATTGTCAAGATTTATAGGCCACATATCATTACTGTACGGCACCCCGGTATACTCGTCAAATCCATGCTGCAACGGCAAAAATTTCTCATGATGGCCGAGATGCCACTTGCCGAAACAGGCAGTAGCGTATCCTTCTTGCTTCAACATTTCAGCCAGCGTCAATTCGTCCGGATTAATTCCCACACTGTCATGAGGAAACAATGCGCCATACATCCCAATCCGGTTGGGATAGCACCCGGTGAGGAGGCCTGCCCTGGATGCGGTGCAGACTGGTTGAGCACTATAATGATTGGTAAATCGTACTCCCTGACTTGCCAGACGGTCTATATTAGGGGTTTCAAATCCTGTGGCACCATAACATCCAATATCTCCATACCCCTGATCATCGGTGAAAATCAAAACTACATTCGGTGGCTTGCTAGTCTGAATTTCAGATGGGGTACATCCCGTGTAGACAGACCATGCGGTCACGAATAAAATGCCAGAGAGGTAAAAGTATTTCATACATTTTTTGTTTTTCAGTACGAATCAGACTCCAGTAAATAGGAATGAGTAGATCTCTCGAAAATCCTGAAATTGCCCATTTGAACGTCACAAATCTACGGGGAGATCCCTGCTGGAGCAAGATCAGATTTTCCTATTTTCCAGTATGAATGATAAATAATGATTGCCAGAATCAGTGGTAAGATAAATAAGCAACTGCAAAGTCTCATCACGGCCTTTGGATTATTCCTCTTTAGTCTATGTGTTGGATTACTTGGATTTTCCATGATCGAAGGGTTGGATTTTATCAATGCCCTGTACATGACAATCATCACTGTGGGTACGGTGGGTTTCACAGAAGTAAAGGAGCTCAGTCCCGGTGGCAGGATATTCACATCGATCTATATCCTGATGAATCTTGGACTGTTTGCCTATGTTGTTTCCGTAGTGTCCAGTTACTTCTTCGAAGGGAAACTGAAATCAATTTTCAAAAGCTACCAATCGGGTATGGAAATAAGTAAGATGAAAGATCATGTCATCGTCTGCGGATATGGACGTAATGGCAGCAGAGCATGCGAGGAACTGGACAAATGTGGTAAGCCCTTTATCATTATTGAGAAAGATCCTGAAATCAAAGAGTCCATTCCTGAACACATGAAATGGTACATCGGTGATGCGACAGAAGATGATAATCTCAAATCGATCGGCATAGAAAAGGCCAGTGTCATTATTATAACCACCCCTTCCGATGCCGCCAATGTTTTTATTACACTCACTGCAAGACATCTGAATGAGAAAATAAATATCATAGCTCGTGCATCGAATCGCGAAACGGAGTCAAAGCTCTACAGAGCGGGAGCTGATAAGGTGATCATGCCCGACATCCTGGGAGGTATGTTCATGGCTCAACTCGTCACCAAACCCATTGTCATTGAGTTCTTAGATCTTCTCAATGGAGTATCGGGTGATAGCTACCGACTCGAAGAGGTAAGCTACTTGCAATTAAAGCCAAAATTCCGTGACAAAACATTAAAAGAGCTCAATATATCCGCAAGTACTGATGTCATTGTAATCGGAGTTAAAGACAATATAAAAGGTTTGATACCAGGTCCACCACTAGACACATTCATTGGGATAGACGATCATTTAATTGTCCTGGGGTCAACAGCTACTCTGAACAGGTTTAGTGATATTTATACTGATATCAATTTTGAAGACCTAGCGTGACGACTCGATTGCAATTACCCTGGCCGGAGAACCATCGCCTTTTTGCACCTTAAGCGGTAGGGCAACCAATTGAACTTTTGGTTGTGTGATATCATCAAGATTTGTTAATCCTTCGATGATAATTATGTCATTACCCAAAAGAATTTCATGAATACGTGTCACTTCTTTCAGGTTATTGACATCAGCAACAGATGGACCTTCCACACCGATCAGACTAATACCTTTCTCTCCCAGCCATATTGCCAGCTCCTCGCTGATTCTTGGAAGTCCATCCCGGTACAATGTTGAACCCGCATGAAAACTCCAATCCGTTTTTAAGATAATGCCCTCGCCTTTCTTTACCAGATCCTTTACAGGCCCGAGGTCTGAAACCTGAATAAGTTGCTGAGGTGTTACAGGTGCCATATCTACTACCCATGTGTCTACGAAAAACCGGTTTACTGGAAATTCATCAATGGTCTGCTCATTGACCTCAAAATGCCATGGGGCATCCATATGTGTACCACTGTGTGAATACAGATGTAGTGTCGAGGCATTCCATCCTTCGACTGATTTTCGAGTAGCCGTTTCTATGTTAACCCCCTTCATTGTGTTGCTAATGGACCGGGTAAGATCAATGTATCTGACTGATTTCATCTTGTATTTTTAGAAGAATCGATACAATATAGAAAAGCTGCCGTACTTGCTATTGCATGCACAAAACGACTACAGACGGTCTTTGGTCCTTTATCGGGTGAATCTCAAGAAGACAGTAATGGTATTGGGATCTTCTGCGCTACTCCCCTTCTGTATTCTTTCAATCTGCGCCAGATTGGAAAACTCAGACTCCAGTTCGGACTTTAGTGACTCAGCTATTTCTTTTCCCTTTTCTGAATAATAGAATATCCTGGGAGGTCCATTAATACCTCCTCGTTCCTGATTGGCATAGGCTAACTGAAAACCCGAACCAATGGTATATGCAATGAGGTCATGAAAGTTCTTATTATTCGCTTGCGCCGAAATACCAATATTAAAACCCCTGCGCTTCACCTGATTCTCCCTTGCCTGCTGATCAGCTGTTTCCCATACATTCAGTCTCTTCATTACCGACACTAAAGAGTCTTTTGAATTTTGAAGTAGGGAATCCTTTAATCTTAAATCGTCATAACTTAACTCCAGTTGATGCTTTGAGTTCTTCAGGGAATTGGATAAGATTATAGCTGTGATAAATAATCCAACGACCAGCAAGGTGAGTATGCTAACGAGTATTCTAAACTTCACTTTATGTCGATTTTTGGAATGGTGGGTTGACGATTAGCATTAATGAAAACTACTAGCAATAGTGAAGCCAGTGCAAAAAAACCGCCCGCGGCAAATGCTGCAGCATAGTCTTGTAGCTTTTCTTTAGGAGCAGGGTAGACCAAAAACACTAGCGCAGCAATAGCAAAAAGTACAATAAGACCCATGTAGAGTTTTATTACGAACTCGAGGTCCTTCTTTCGAGCCTCAAATCCATATACATTGATTGTCGTTCTATCACCAATATTGACATCGCCACCTGCCTCAATTTCTGATCCCTGAACAACATTTTTCGACCTTGCCATATTATTAAAGTTTTAGTGGATACTAGCTCGACAGGTCTCCGAGGTTAAAGTCACCACCTCCCTTGATTTTACTTTTTCTTATGACATTTTTCTGGTCAAACTGCTGACCTCCGCCATCCTTATCTCCAACATTTATGTTTCCCTGGATTTCCAACTCCACGCTGTCCAGCACATTTTTTAAGGATGGATTTGGCTTTTCATACTCACGGACCCATTTGGACAACTTTTCCTTGAAATCCTCATCCCGGGTCATCTGCTGCAAATTATCCTTTAAAGTCTCTTTAGCTTCGACACTCTCGGGATTTTCCTGCAGTTCATCTATTACGTTTTCATCATCAGATCCGCTAAACCAACTTCGAATCCACTTTGCTGACGCTGAAACAAAATCATCAACCGCAGTTTGGACTTCAGCATTTTTTGCCAGGGTATTGACAATATAGCCAATAGACAGCGTAATTAATTCCATGCACTTACATTATTCAACGTCCGGTTCACGACCGGGACCACGATCAGGAATGCCATCAGGTATACCACTAACAAAAGCCAAAGCCACCCCGGCAAGGGCAAATATAATCAGGGCTCCGAATGCGTCTGTGATCCATTCACCCAGGGTCGCCACTTCCCAGGTCGCATATCCCATCAGCGCTGAAGGCAAAGAGATAATCAGCCCCATAAGTACTCCATATTTCAAACCCTCCGGGACTTTACCTCCATCTCCTGCCATCATGGGATATATGTATGAAAATAGAAACCCCAGAATCAAAGTACCAATCACCAACCACATGTAGTCAGGAGGTTC
Source organism: Bacteroidia bacterium (assembly GCA_030432855.1). Lineage (GTDB taxonomy): Bacteria > Bacteroidota > Bacteroidia > Chitinophagales > Saprospiraceae > JABDMH01. The sequence goes on along the minus strand of JAUILM010000009.1, from coordinate 2,939 downwards.
CTTACCCAGGCCTTCCGGCATCATCGCGTCCGGAAATAAAAACATGTACCAAATAAAATTTAAAAGGAAAAGAACAATCGACACAACAAGGGTCGAAGTGATTAGTTTCGCTGTACTCATAACCTTGGAATTTTAGAGCTACTGGAATGGCTACGTACAGTAAAATAGGTAAAAAAACGGAATTCAAATAACTATTCGCCTTTTTTGTAACTTTCAAAAAACATGCAAATATGTCATTAGCTGCTCAACCACGACGCAAGCTGGCTGCAGTAATGTTTACCGATATAGAAGGGTATACCAGGTTTGTGCAGGAAGATGAATCAGAGGCAGTAAAAAAGATCGAATCTCATCGCGAAGTGCTGGCGGCATGTACTTCGCAGCATAATGGAGAAATCATTCAATTTTATGGCGATGGTAGCTTAAGCATTTATGACAGTGCCGTTGATGCGGTCAACTGCGCTATAGAAATGCAAAAGAAGTATACGACAAATCAACCAGTACCTGTACGTATCGGAATTCATATAGGTGACATAATACAGAGAGAAGACGGTCTATTTGGTGAAGGTGTCAATATTGCCTCCAGGATACAAAATCTCGGAATCCCCGGATCCATTTATATTTCTGAAAAGGTCAGGAATGAACTCGGCAGCCACACCCATATCAGTACCAAAAACATGGGAAAGTACAGGCTCAAAAATGTGCGGGAAAAAGTACGGGTATTTGCGATTACTAGTGATGGAGTTATAACACCAAAAAAACGGAAATTTTTTCTGGAAAAATCATGGGTGAAAGATTTGATGTATCCGGCCATACTGGCTCTCCTATTATTTGGTGGATCCAAAATCTTCAATCTAAATCTCAATGGCAATCAGTTTCAATCCAGCTTTTTTAGTGCGGCGGAAGATCAAATAAGCATTCCACTTTTCAAAAACCTGGATGCAGTGGATTCACTGTCTTATATCGGTGATCAAGCTTCCCATTTTATTACCTATGGTTTATCACAAATCAACAGTTTAAATGTCACCTCTTATGAGACAACATCCAACCTTCTAACGACAGAAGCTTCACTGGGCAACATTCCATCATTTGGCAAACTCACCGGTACGTCGCATATTCTGAGGGGCACCTATCTCACATGGCCTCCTAACTCTGACTCTATAAGATTCACTGTGATGCTGGAGGATCTAAGAGGCAATATCGAACATGCATTTGATGAGGTATACGGCTCCAAACAAGACGTAGGAGAAGCCATCAGTCGATTGCTAGGCAGTGTAAAAGGATACCTGGCGGCGAAAGACGATAAGACATTTTCAATTCCCAATGATCAGGCATATAAAGCCTTTCTACGCGCCAAGGATATCTGGTCTTCTGATTATCAGGAGTCTGAATCACTACTCAATAAAAGTATTTCTCTGGACAGTAGTTTTATTGATGCACATTTCTACCTGCTCAGTCTGTATTACAACCAATCAAGATTTGATGAAATGATTGAGCATGTAAAGATAATGAAGGCTTCCAATTGGGATTTAAGTGAAAGGCAGGACAATATGTTGTCATATTATTTGGCCGATGCTCAAGGTGATCTACAATCGGCATTCGAATACTTTTATAAGGAATATAAATATAGTCCTAAAGACATATTCAACAATACCGGCATGATGGTCATTGCGCGGGAAAATATTAACAACCCAAGATTAGTCACCGAAGTTCTTGAAGAAATTGACAATGATAGCCTTGATTATGATGCTTGCACTTATTGTCGTTTCAGGATTCATCTGGGTATCATGGCATATCTGGACCTGGGGAGGAAGCGGGCAGCTCGTAAACTTTCCGAACTTATGCCTTACGAATTGGACCGCTTTATTTTATATGAATCCCTCCTTCGCATCCCATCCGTCGATAAAGATACGAGTGCTATTACTACTCTGATAGAACGAGCTAAAGATCAAGATTTAAACAGGGACCCCAATCTTCTCTATTACTACGCGGGCATCAATTTTATAAACCAAAAAGAAAATCGAATTGCATACGAATATTTCAGAAAATATATAGCTACTCAAAATCCGGCTACTGTGGAAGTTGCACATGCTCACTATTTTCTGGGGGAATATGAAGAAACTAATGCTATCCTGGAATCTCTTTTGGCGGAACAAGGGGAAAGTCACCGCATCCTGGCGAAATTAGTAATGAGCCAGTCGAAATCTGATATGGATGTAGCTAAGGACTATGCCCGGAAGTTGGAAGCAATGACGTCAAATGCGGATTTCGGTAAATTAGCCTATTCGAAAGCTGTCGCTGCATTACATATTGGAAATACCAGCGCGGCCCTGCGACATCTGCGGGAGGGTGTCGCTCAAGGATTAAAGTTTAATTCGCACCGTTTCAACAACGATCCCGACCTAATGGCTTTGTGGGACAACAGAGAATATCAGAAAATACTGGAAGTTGAAATAGATTTGGATTGATATGAAACCGGTCATTCTAGTTGCTTTTGCTAATGATATAAACAACCCACTTCTTTCACTATACTCCGAGCAGGCCGGTATAAAGAAACAGTTAAGTCCTTTAGTAGTAGCCGACCTTTGTGAATTAGTAATAATCGAACAAGCCGATACTCAACAAATCCTGGATGCCTTCAATGCGTATAAAAATCGAATTGCAGTCTTTCATTTTGCTGGACATGCAGAAGCCTATACACTACAGTTGGAAAATGCAAAAGGTGAAACAGAATCCGCTAATGCGCGTGGTTTTGCTGAATTCCTGAAACATCAGTCTGGCCTGCAACTGGTCTTTCTCAATGCTTGCAGTACAGCGATGCAAGTTGAGGATCTTATCGAAGCGCAGGTGAGTGCTGTAATCGCCACTTCAAGGAAAATTGACGAAGGTGTGGCGACTTTTTTCAGTATAAATTTTTATCAGGCTCTTGGTATAGGTAGTAC
>JAUILM010000632.1 GCA_030432855.1 Bacteroidia bacterium | reverse complement strand
AGATCAACAGTAGCAGTTCCGGCAGCCCGATCAATGGTCACACCATACGGAGCATAGAGTGTGGCTTGAAGCCTGCCATCTGCATTGAAGTCAAAGCCCTGGATCAGCTCCAGATCTCCACCTTCCACAGTTCTGTCACCTCTGGCACTATCCGCATCAGATTGGATGACCTTCATCAGCAGCTTAGTGAGCCTGGAGGCCACCTTGCTGTCTCTGGTCTGTAGAATTAGTGGACGGATAGCTGTACGAATCAGCTTTCCAGCTTTGCCTGCTCGCCCGAACTCAGACCCGTTCTCTCGAGTCCTGGCGAAAGCCGGATCGTTCTTGATGCGATCACCATCCACACCACCTTTTTCCCTGGCCAGATAGCCGTCTTTACTTTTGTAAAAGGAAATATCCCCGATAGTTCCTTTCAGCTTAATGATTCCTTTTTGTCTTGCCATAATGCATTAAAATTTGATTTATGGCTGAAATCACGGATATTTAGAGGAGGCTGACAACTGACGGCATCCGCAGGTGTACACACGTGCCGATAGTGCCGAGGATGTATGGTAAAATCTGGATTAAGTAGTCAAAGTGTATAGCTATTTCAGGACTAAGATTCTCCCTGAATGCTAGCAGGATACTAAGGGGATAAAGTATAGATAGAGTATGACAAAAAGCAAATGAAGCTAAAACGCATCATCATTTATCCGAAGGATATTCAGCGCATCACTGGCCGCAGTGAGAGGTATGGAAGGAAGCTCCTGCAGCAGATCCGCTTCGAGCTTGGCAAGGACGATCACCAGCTGGTGACCGTCCATGAATTCGCTGATTATACGGGAGTCTCCCTGGAGGAGGTGGAGGAGTTTATTGATTAGATGCCTGATCCGAAGACTGATTGCCATAGAGTAGCTTCAGCTTGCTCATATCCTTGCTGATTTTCTTCTCAATCACCTTCGCATAAATTTGAGTAGTTCTCAGACTTGTATGACCGAGCATTTGGCTCACCGTTTCCACTGGAATGTCATTACAGAGTGTCACCGTAGTAGCGAAGGTATGGCGGCCAATATGACAAGTTACTGGCTTATTGATATTGCATGCGGTTGCTATTTCCTTCAGATACTTATTCATTTTCTGATTGGAGAGCACAGGTAGAAGGGTACCTTTATTTTTGGCTTCCGGATGATCGCTATACTTATCGAGGATCACTTTTGCAGGGGGAAGAATCGGGATATTAACTACTGTGCCTGTTTTATTCCTGTCAAGTCGTATCCATAGGTCACCATCCATTCCAATCGCAATTTCATCTTCATTCAATTCTGCCAAATCAGAAAATGACAATCCTGTGTAACAGATAAACATGAAAATATCACGTACCTTTCTAAGCACCGGCCTTTCCAACTGGCAATTCTCAATTAGCAGGAGCTCATGTTGTGACAAATATTCACGGTTCGTTTTTTCCTTCTTAGTTTGGAAGTTGGCAAAAGGATCTCTGTCCAATTTGCCTCTAATGATTGCAACATGGATCACTCTCTTTACTCGCTGAATATGCTTGATTGACCCATTGATAGAATTGCCAGCCTCAAGCTTCAGATAGGTTTCAAATTTGGCCAGAAAGTCATAATCCAAGTCTTTAAGTCTCAAAGTCTGCCCTCGGTAATACTTTGGTATGAATTTCTCTAAATGCTTCCTTGTCGAAACATAGTTCTTATGTGTTCCGGCCGAATACTCTATTCCAATTTTAGATTTCACTTCCTTCTCATGAGCATCGAAGTATGCGAGAAAATCATCATCCTTTTCAGCAACTCCAAGAACGGCATCCTTCAATGCCTGGGCATTAATTCGTTTTTCGTCCCTGATAAATGTATTGTGAAACTCTTTAACCTTCGTTTCCCAATTGTCTAGTCGCTTATTAATTGATTTAGCCTCTTCTGAATTTCCTTTCATTCGTCCTTTGGCACTATTCCACTTATCTACAGGAATCGATTCCTTCACAGAAATCTCAGCTCTTTGGCCATCTACAGTGATTCGAAGATAAACTGGAGCCTTTCCATCCTTGGCTCTACTAGTTCTAATGATACAAAGTGAGGAAAAAGTATGGGATATTGCCATTTGATATTTTTTGTTATAGTAAACTGATCAACTGTTCACTAATTTAATAAAAATTGACCTGTTTTGCAATATTATAAAGTAGATAAACTACTGAATAACAGCATTTTACATCAAAATACATGTTCACCGATCTGTTCACCGGAGTGATGGCAATATATGAATATTTTGGAATTGTCTACAAATAAAAAACCCTCTAAATCTTAAATTTAGAGGGTTTTGAATAAAATGATCTTTAAAAAGTCGGGGTGGCAGGATTCGAACCATTTCACCTATCCAACTATATATCAATAACTTACACACAAGCATTATTCGTCGTTGACGATTTGTTGACAGTAATATTCAGCATGTTTTAGTGCATTTTGCTTCCGTCTGAAGTACTGTAAAGATACTGAAATTCAATGTGTTACCCTACAAATAGCACTATTTTACATCATTTGATATTAGACTTATTACTGAGCTTTATTTCGTATTTATCATGGCTCAAGATTGACAAACACATCAAAAATACCAATGTATACCAATATTTATCATCTACAAATACCACCAATTGCCATCATTTTAATATTATTGCGACGCATTTTGAACTAGCCGCTATTAGTAAATGAAATATGAGCTTGAAACCCTTGACCAGCTTATATTAGAACTGGAAGAATATTCTTCACTGGTCAAGGTAAATCATAATTTCTTTGATGATTTCACTGATCGTTTGGAATTGGAAATTCAAAGAATTAAAAAAGACTTTTTTAGAATTGCATTTAGTGATTTGGATGATAATAAAATTGCCCGGCACTTCAGGGATCATCAAAAACAACTTGTTAAAAAGTTGAATTTTATCCAAAAGCAATTGAATGAAGAAGCTCAAATTGATACCGTGTTATTTAACAATATAGTATCTCAAACAGGCTATCTGCTAAATGAATTGATCAACTTCCTGGAGGATAACTTCGAGCATCACCTTGATCAGGATAGCTACGCACGTAACACGCATTGTTTATCAGTTTGTGCTATGATTCAAGATAGCATCCCTGTGATTGAATCCAATTTACAGCTTCTCGATTTGGATGATGACTTAAAGGAGATTCTATTATTACCGTTGACCAGGTTATCCATTGAATCAAAATACACCGTTAGGCAATTAGACTATTTCACTACCTATGCCCGTTGCCTTGAGAGCATGAAGCCGGAACCATCAGAACATGATATGATTACACTGATGGCCAACCTTATCAGGCTGAATTTCAATTCATACAAACTCATCTCACATTTCATTTCTTTTATCAAGGAAGATTATCAGGATTTGGATTCCCTTTCTGATCAGCTTCAAAGGTTAGCCTGGTATTCAAAGACAGTATGTCAAATGTTTTCAGATCCAACATTGCAATACATACCAACAAGACAATCTCTTAAAGATGCTCTTTTCGAATGGATAGAAAAAGAATATGCATACTTGGGAAGGACAGGCCAAACTTCATTAAATCTACTGTCAGACATAAGGCATGAGTCCCCGATTCCTTCAAAAGTTAATGTTAGTCTTTCTGTGGCGAAGCTCGCTCTGTTTGTGCGATTATTGGTAGATGCCAAAGTCATTCAAAACAGTAATAAGACTGAGGTACTGCAGATTATATCGCAATTTGTATGTTCCAAAAACGCTGAGAACATCACCATTGATAGCTTCCGCAAACACTTTTACAACATTTCTCCTGGGACAAAGGTAGCTCTTGAGGAGGTCTTAGAAAACCTATTGAACAACCTAAGGAAACACTAATCTTCAATCAAATCACCCAAACCATTATCCATGAGAAAATTTAGATATTCTGCAACCATCCTTATATCGAATCTTGGGTACTTCCGGAGATCATCAATCTGGTATTCAGTAAACTCCTGAATATTCTTAAATCCATTGATTCTGGCCATTTCTTTGAACTCGGGACTGAGGCTTAG
>JAUILM010000631.1 GCA_030432855.1 Bacteroidia bacterium | reverse complement strand
AAGGCTTTCACCTTCATAATTTCCTCGTACCTGGCTTCCGAGGATACCTCTATATATCCGTATCCGGTATCGGGACGGGTCGGTTGTATGCCCAGCGTAACGATTGCCGTTTCCTTACCTGCGAAATCAAAGGCCTGATTGAGTCTTTTGAGGTATTCACCTTCTTTCAGGATCACATGATCCGATGGCACCACGGCAAAGACCGCATCCTTGTCATCGGCCGCTATATGCAGGGCGGTGTAGGCCACACAGGGTCCGGTATTATTCATGGAAGGCTCGCAAAGAATATTACGCTCCGGCATTTCAGGAATATGCTCCTGCACCAATGCTTTGTATCGTTGATTGGTCACTACCAGGACGTGATCAGGAGGCACAATCTTAGCACACCGCTCATAGGTGAGCCTGATCAGGGATTTGCCTACGCCCAGGATATCTAAAAATTGTTTCGGACGATCCGCAGTACTTGCTGGCCAGAATCGGGATCCAATTCCTCCGGCCATTATAGCTATATAATTACTCATATTTTTCTACTAGTGCTTTCACCATCTATTTGTTCGACATATATTCATTAAAATGTTGAACGATGTTTTTCTTGATATCTGGCCAGGCGTATCCATGAAGCAATCTTGGATTTTCATCTGCATCAGCATCATCAAAATAAATAAGACTTTTCAATACCAACTGTAGAGATCCATCGTAATATTTTTGAGAATAATCCTCAAGCATTTTTGTCAACGAAAAATGCTGTAGCAAGAAAAAGAGATCGATAAAATCACGCTTCTTACCTCTACCTGTTATCGCGGCTAATTTCATACTTGCGATATCTCGTAGGGACAAAAGTCGAATACCTTCAACAACATTGACATCTTCCAATAATTCATACCTAGATCGTACTAAATCAATCTTTACGCCATTAACTTGTCCAATAATAATATTTTTACTCTCATGGACTATCGAATACTGAAATTCATTTTGAATCTCAACTTTTATCATATCCAGAGGAAGACTTGAGTCACCAAAGAGGTCGATATCCACTGATATTCGGTGTCCTATTTGCAATGCCAAAGCAGTGCCTCCTGCCAAATTGTACCCATCCATAATGGGTAACCTCATAAGGTCTTTTAGTAGGGATAGTGTACCTTGTTCGACTGCATTAGAGTATAACATCTAAAGCTAGATTTATCCTCCTTAAATATATGTGCAAAAAAGTTAAGAGACTTTTTATCCAGGTACCGCATATTCATGATAACTTGCTTTAGTCTCTCTAATCCATATACATCCTTTGCAATTTTCCAATCTCCCACTTGCCCGTACAGAGCCACTTTCTCAATTATATGCACTTCACCACTTCTAAAGTCAAGTATAGATTTATCTATATCCCAAAATAAATAGGGCGAAAAATCTGAAATTGCATAGGTATTCATGTCAGGTATCTCTAAATATTATGGACAAAAAAAGTTACATAAAGGTTCACAATACCAGTGCAGGTTGAAAGACTACAAACTGCCAGACTGAGGATTGAAGACTGCACACTGTAAGATCACCCAAGTTTCCACCGATAGTATACAAGCCCAATATACTCATGTAATGCAATCTGTACTTTTCGAAAGTTTTCATGCGAAAGCCAATCTCTTCGTATTCGCTTTTTAACGATAAAGTCGGTGGGTGCCGGTATAGGATCCAGCCCCATGGCTTTAAAGACCATCATAGCCCTCTTCATATGTGTGGCACTGGTCACCAGAATTAATGGAACAGATGTGCCAAATCTCTCCCTATAATATTGGGCTTCTTCCCAGGTATTAGCCGCCTTTTCCAGCATTTGTATTCTTGAGCCATCGAGTCCCAGTTCCAGTGCGGCATTCTTTACCGCTGTAGCATTACTGATCTTATCATACTTTCCATATCCTGAGGTAATGAGAATACTACTTCGTATTCTATTATGTACCCTCACCCCTTCCACTAACCTAGATAGTGATGTAGCTGACAATCTATCCAATCCTGTAAAACGCATATCAGAAACATGACTACTTCCCAATACAATAATATGGGCTGTATCCATAGTCAAGTGATCCCCAATCTCCAGAACTGTGTAATTTCGTTCTAACCTTTCAACAAGGTAATCTGGGAGAGGAGATGTTGCAGTGACTAAAAATAATGTTACAAAAAACAGTGTACATATTCTGAAAGCTTTCCTCCGCTTCAATCGATAGAGAACTGCCGAGATTACAAGTAGTAAAAGTAGGAGGTTGAGCGGATCAATGAAGAAATTGATTATCTCGCGGATAATCACTGGCTAATTACGAACCTTTAATACCACAATAGCAGAAGAAGATAACCATGCAGAATTCAACGCAAGGAGAATGCGTGTCCAAACTTTTTCACACCACCCTAGAATCCAGTAACGGGATAAATACGTGTGTCCAACAAATCCGTGAAAATCAACAACCTCATATCCCATTTTTCTCCACCAATTAATCTGAGAAGGAACGGGTCCCAGGCATCTTCTATAATATGCTTTAAATCGATGATCCATAATTGGATCACGACCCTGAATTTTATAGACCAGCCAATCAACAAATTTCTCCGGTAAAACTATATTAAGAATACTCGGTAATCCGAATTTGCAAGCATAGAAGTGAATAATAACACCTCCACTCGATACAAGCTTAAGACCATTATTGTGAAACACCTCAGGTACCTCTAAGTGCTCTAGTACCATCTTACTAAAAACCAGATCATAACGACCCTCATCATTCCCCGGAATATCACCTTCCATATCCATTGTTATGCATCTGCAGTAGTCAGTATTTGATTTTGTGAGTTCAGAAGAGCTCAGATCGGATATTGTGTAATCTATCCCTTGACTAAGTACGTAATTTTTGGAGAGGTAAGGCCTGGCCCCGGCTCCAATTTCTATGACTCGCTTATGGTCCTGCTGGAAATTTTCGATCATAGATCTAAAAATGGACCACGACTCGGAAATGTCTAGTACTTTGGACACTAGTTGGAAGTTAGGTACTTAAGCCAAACCACTTTCTACTACTCCAAGCATTTTGATTGCCAATGTTCTTCTGTCAAAGTCTTTGGCCAATCTCTTTCCACCTCGTCCCAGCTTTATTCTTAATTCATTCGAATTAATGAGGGTTTGCACTTTTCTTTTAAAATCCTCTTTATTATCAGGATCGAAGCATAAACCAGCCTCATACTCTCGAATAAGGCTAGCTGCTTCTCCTTCTACGCCAAGTAAGATAGGTATGCCCATCGCTGCACTCTCAAATATTTTAGAAGGTAATACACTTTTAAATAAGGGATCCTTTCGTAGAGGGATCAGGACAGCATCCATCTGATTCAAATACAATGGTACTTGGGCTCGTGGTACAGGATCCATAAAGTGGACATTTGATATCTCGAGATCTGATGCTAAGGCAAGTAGATTTGTTTTTTCCGCTCCATCGCCTATAAATACGAAAGAAATATCTTTGGGTAATTCTCTTATTGATCTTAAAATAAAACCCAAATTATGGGCCAAACCATGCGTCCCAACATATCCAATCAAGAAATTCGATCTACTCTTGATATTGAGCAATTCCTCCTTGATTTTTCCTGCCCCTTTGACCTTATATTCATCATTAAACTGATGATCTACACCATTCTTTACTACGACTATTTTTTCTTGATCAAGCCCTCTATTAGACAACTCTTCCTTAAATGAATCGGTGACAACCACTATTTTTTTGGCATGTCGGTACAATCCCGATTCAATTTTCTCCAAGGCTTTGATCAATCCCTGTCCCTTTATTGCTCCAACAGATACAATGGAGGCGGGCCAAAGATCACGGACTTCCATAATCCATGGAACTCCCTTTATTCTTGAAATCATTGATACAATAACTGAAGTAAAAAACTGAGGAGAAGTAGCAATAATTACATCGCAATCTTGAAACCAGGCAGCGAAAAAGCTAGAGACTCCAAAGCTCATAAAATCCAGAGTTCTCTTGACAACACCTGTGTTGGCAGCAATAAATGACCATACTCTGACGACCTT
>JAUILM010000630.1 GCA_030432855.1 Bacteroidia bacterium | reverse complement strand
TAGCTCATTTGATTTGCTGCAGTTGCTTGATGATCATAAATTTACGATGAAGAATCCTCCCACACCTAGTAAGAAAAAGTCCAGGGGCGGGAGGTGATTATCTGACTGGTACAATCTGACTTGAAGAAAGCACACAATTTTCTCTCTTTAATCATCTGTCTGGTAAGTGTAATGGGTATGCAAGCCCAGGTCGCCTTGATCGACGATGCAGATGGCTATACCAATTTGCGAGAGCGACCCACTGTGCAAAGTGCAATTATAGCTCAGGTTCCTGATGGTTATGTCTTCTTTTACAACCACGATCACATTGCGCAGGAAGATCCCTGGGTGGAAGTATTCATCGCAAAAGACCCTTTTTCACTGGGGGCCCTGGAGTCGGGAGATCGGATTGGATTTGTACATCGATCGCGAATAAAGCTACTCGAAGAATGGGAGAAATATGATGGAGAGGATTTTTCCTTCAGATATGATATTTCTCCTTTTGACAGCACGCAGTTTAATATTGATCGTGAAGCGGGATGGATTTCTGGCATTAATGGCAGATCTCCCTGGGGTGTACTGCAAGCGCTACCACTTCATAGCGTAGAGGGGATTGATGTAACCTATGCTGACCGGCAGGTTCCGGTTCACCCGGCCTTTTTTCAGGATATTTATCAATGCCACAATGATTTCGTAGTTTACAGAAGAGGTGATACATTTTATGTACACCATGGCAGTGGCGATGGGGAGAGCTACTACGAAATAGTTTGGGTTTTCAATGCCGATGGCCTTATTCAGCGATTGGTAGGTGCTCCCTTCTGAAGTCTCTGCTGCTTATTTTAGGCTATAACTACATTTAGTGGGTTTAAGAATTTAAGGATAGATAGTTATAAGTAGATATGCTTGGTTTTTTTGTCGTTTTTTCCCGCCTTCAGAATTGGGCGAGTGTCGCACTTAATGTTTAGGAGCGGCCATGGCCTATACTGTATGAGCAAGGTGGATGAATAGAGTGAGCAGAATGCCAAGAAACCAAGAGAATCGACGCATGGCCCCTGGCATACGCGAGTTTATAGGGCATAGCGGAAAAATATTTAGTGTGACCGACCAAGTCTGACAGCGGGCAGTTTTGCCCAACTTTTTCTGCAAAAAGTTGGCCGCCGGAGGCATTTGAAGGTAAGAAGGTATATAATAGAAGGAGTAGCGTTAATATCTCATGATCAATATTGAGAAGTTTTTATACCCCATAATGAATATGAACCTAATGTTTAAGACCCACTATATTTGTCCAAGACCCGTATTTTAATAAAGTTGCTATGAAAACATTACTTGCACTGTGTGCATGCTGTGGCATATGTTTTTATGTCCATGCACAAACCTTCTATCTACAGGCAAATCTGGAGTTTCCACAAATAAATTTTGCGATGGATGAAATTCAGAAGGCTCTGGCTGCGAAAAAAATAAATGTCGTTGTAGGGAACATGCGAGATGAGACTGCGCAAGGGACTTCTCAAATTATCGTATTGTCCCAAAAGAATGATGCAGTTGACGAAATGTTAGCATCATATAACCTGGGAAGCCTTCCATCATTGGGTGAGGAAGGATTCAGTATTCGATCTAAAGGCCAAACTTATTTGGTCGTTGGAGGTGCTGGCGCGGGGGCGATGTATGGCGGACTTGAATTGGCAGAAATGATTAGGACCGACAAATTAAGTGAAAATCTTTCTTTAGATAAGAATCCATATATGGGTATGCGGGGTACGAAGTTTAATATCCCTTTGGATGCACGCACGCCCAGTTATTCGGACATGAGTGATGCCGGGCAGAAAAATATTCCCGAAATGTGGAGTATGGATTTTTGGAAAGAGTATATTGACAATCTGGCTCGCTATCGGTACAATTATATCTCCTTATGGAATTTACATCCTTTTCCTTCACTGGTGAAAGTGCCTGACTATCCCAATGTTGCGTTGGATGATGTGCACCGATCCACGCATGATTTTGAAGAATTTTATACACTGCAAGGCCGGCTGTACGATGCCCCCGAAATTGTAGATAATTATGAAGTGGTGAAGGAAATGACCATCGATGAAAAGATTCGGTTTTGGCGAGAAGTTATGGCCTACGGCAAAAGCAGAAATGTTGATTTCTACATCGTTACCTGGAATGTTTTTGACTATGGCACCCAAGGAAAATATGGCATTACGGATGATCTGGACAATGAAATCACCAAAGATTATTTCCGAAAAAGCATTACGCAGTTATTTCTGACTTATCCGGATCTGAAAGGGATTGGATTGACCACTGGTGAAAACATGGAGGGTGCGGATTTTGAAGAAAAAGAGGATTGGATGTGGGAGACCTATGGTTTAGGTGTACTGGATGTTTTTAATAGTCAACCCGATCGACAAATTACTTTTTTACATCGCCAGCATCAAGCAGGGGCGGTGGATATCGCTGAGCGATTCAAACCTTTAGCAGAGCATCCCAATGTGGATTTTATTTTCAGTTTTAAATATGCACAAGCACATGTCTATAGTTCTACTACACAAATTTATCATCCCGAGTTTGTCGAAGAAATATCAAATAATGATTTAAAAACCATTTGGACATTAAGGAACGATGATATTTATCACTTTCGATGGGGTGCTCCTGATTATGTCAGGGAGTTTATACAAAATATCCCGTATGATGTGTCACGCGGATATTACTATGGATCGGATCAATACATCTGGGGGCGTGAATTTTTAAATACAGAGCCCTCCTTTCCCAGAAATCTGGAAATAGTCAAACACTGGTATCACTGGATGATCTGGGGTCGCCTGGGATATGATCCCGACATGAGTAATCAGCAATTTGTCGATATCCTGGGAGCCTACTTTAAGGGTGTGGATGCTCAGCAATTATTTGACGCCTGGCAGGAGGCATCTTTTATTTATCCCAAAGTAACAGGTTTTCACTGGGGGCGCCTGGATTTTCAGTGGTATATCGAAGGGGGTAAAAGTCGCAAAGGTCCGGCCGAAAATCCCGTAGGGTTCCATGATTTAAATCGATTCATTTCACTCCCACCTCATGCAGGTACTAATTATGTTTCCATACCTGATTATGTAGAGAATCAAAATGTTGGATCGGGAATGAAGTCGCCGCTGGATATAGCAGATGAAATTTTGCATCATTCGGATCAAGCCCTGGTAGGAGTAGATAATATTGAGTACATAGATAATAAGGAATTAAGACAAACGGTCAAGGATATTAAGGCGATGGCGTATTTGGGAAAATACTATGGACATAAAATTAAGGCGGCCACGCACTTAGCCTTTTTTAGAAAAAACCTTGAAAAAGATCAGCAGCAAAAAGCGATTGAAGAAGCCAATCAATCGGCACATTATTGGCGAGTCTATGCTGCATCTGCTTTAAGTCAAAACAGTAATCCGCTTTGGACCAACAGGGTGGGAAATGTCAATTGGAGGGAGACCTTCGCCGATGTGGTAAACGAGATTAATAATTTAGGAGGTGAGATAGATATTACTTCAGCGGATCTCCCCGAGTCAGGCGATGTGCTGGAGGCGGAAGCAGCTGATTTACATAATTACTTCATCGAAAACAGTGTGCCCGGATCTTCTGGTGACGGATATATCCAGTCGGGTGGAGCACATCGTCAGGTGACCTGGCACTATGATGCCAGTGAGTCAGGTTTGTATCGTCTCACCTTCCGCTACAGTATGGATTGGCTGGAAGATGACATTCCATCCCTGCAGATCGATGGTCGTGATCGGGACTTCAGCCTATGGTCTACCGGCAGCAGAAATACCTGGGCCTGGGATCAGATTACTGTAGAATGGTCTCCCGGAGCGCACACCATTTCACTCTCTCCCGAACGCTATGCCCTTATTGATTGTCTGCAAGTAGAATATGTGGGGAAGTAATTTGATCGGTATCCGGTCTCCGGTCTCCGGTGTCCGGAATGTATTGTCCTGAATAGTGTTGACAGATTTAGTTAATCGTTAAATAATCTAATCTGCGCTGGATCTGTAAAATCCGCTTGCTGATCAATAGTAAATATTTTTAGCATCT
>JAUILM010000629.1 GCA_030432855.1 Bacteroidia bacterium | reverse complement strand
CGGACCAACATGCCATTCTTCTCCAGATCCAGGATACAATCTTGTAAGTTTCTATATGACAAAGGACAAAGATTTTATCTGAAAATTTGGCCGAGCAACTAACAAATTTTCTCCAATTCAATAGACCAAATGCATCTTACAACAAAAGAGCGACCAAATTGATCGCTCTTTTGCTATGTAAGTTACTATGTTTTGATTCCTGTCTAATCCAGGATGATCATCTTTTTAGTAGCGGAGAAACCTTCGGCCGTCAGGCGATAATACATTACACCTGAAGTACCTAATTCTGACTTTCTCACTGAGATCTGGTTGTAGCCTCTCATAAAGTCACCGTGTACTTCCTTCACTTGTCGACCCGTCACATCATAGATGACAACACTTGCAGACATAGAAGCAGGCAATACAAATCCGATGTTTGTCTCGCTTCTGAAAGGATTCGGTTGGTTCTGATCCAGGTAGAAACCTGTTTCATATGTTCCCACATCATTTCCGGCATCTGCAGGAATGTTGATAGGTGTGCGTCCTGGATTCTTTTTTACCAGTTTTTTGACATTGATCACCTCTGTACCTGTACTAAATGCCACACCGCTTGAATCCTTATCATCGGGGTTGCATCCCGTGTAATCAGATTGGACCACCAGCAAGACATCACAATAGTCAATAGTATTACTAGGTTGACTGATAACCCACATTCTCACCATGTTGCCACCAATGTCATCGCAAGTGAGATTTAGTGAATCCAGAGCCACCTCTGGACTATCATCATTAATGCCATCCAGCAGATCGATTCTAAACTCCAGCAGTGTATCCTCGCATGCCAACATACTACTTTGGTCAAATTCATTCGCCCAAACCACAGCATGCGCTGAATCAACTTCTCCATCGAAATCACTATCCCAGGGAGTCAATCGAGCTGTCAGTGAAGTGATACAAATCGGAGTTGGTTTTTTCACCGAAACCAGGTTGAAATAGTATTCGCAAATACTTTCGTTGTTACACTCATCCTGGACTTTCACTTTCAGGAGATATTCACCTGGTAATAATCCTTCGGAGATGATGTCAAAAGAAGCGATACTATCGGAATAAGTCAACGTCTCGTCTCCACTATCATGGAGAATGATTGCGTTCTCATTTGCTATATTCTTGAGCTCCCAGTAATATTGAGTGATACCACAGGCATCTTCTGCAACTACCGTGACATCCATCGTATATGTACATGCTCCCACTTCAATTGTACCTCCACTAGTCACCGGACCCTCGATTGTACAAACCGGTGGCACACTATCGATGACAAGAATCTTCTGAACACATGAATCAAGGATTAATTCATTGTCATACCACCAGTCATTCTTCACAGGCTCACCTCCGGTACCACACCAATCGGCGAAATACCAGGTTCTGATGATTTTATAGCAGGCTTCTTCACCACCTACTACCTTGAATACTTTATCCTCATGTGCGATTCCCACCAGTCTGCAATCATCATCAAATTTATATGTTGCATAGCCCGTGTATTCTGGTCCAGCCACTCCGACTAACTCACCACTTCCATCCGGATCGTACTCAACACCACAATGGTATATAGTTGTGTCACCCGGCACATCGAACATGTACTTACTGAGTTCACATTGGTTTCCTACCCAGATCCTCTGTGACCGCACAATCGTGTCGACGGCATGTCGCATCGTATCAGGAAGACCATAATGTGTGTATATACTGTCGGCACAATTCTGCCAGATTTTAAACTTACGGATGATATAACCTTCACCGCAATGATCAATCTCACTCCATACTTCCTGCTTACAATGTACATTATCAGCACAGTTGACAGCTATCACACCATGATTCCACTCCAGGCTATCGACTTCATAGTAACAGTCTGTCACCAGTGAATCTTTCCAAAAGTAGCCCAGGTGCTCATCATATACACGCACTTGTTTTACTTCGGTAGTACAATAGCAAACACTATCATAGAAAGTAATATCACAATCAAGTTCGTTTCCGTACTGATCCACATAGTTTCCATAGGGATCGATCCAGGCTTTTTCATAACCCCCAAATACAGAGTCCAGTACATCAAAGGCGTATTCATTACCAATTGTGGCCTGATCTACAACGTATTGCAGATTTACAGGGTCTTGTACACCATTCAGATGGTACCGGTCGGTACGGAAGCTCTTGCAGGTAATTTCAAGCTCTGAAACAACATCCTTTGCAACCTCTGCAGGCACCTTGTCTTCAACCCAAACTTCTGTCCAGGCGATGCTGTAGTTACACCAGTAATCCATGGCAAGTACTTCGACAGTCACCGGTCCGCAGGCATCTTCACATGTAAAGACTACCTGATCTGACCACCCACCGCCGATCGCTTCATAGGTCTGAATTAAATCTGGAGTAAGTCTTCGGGTGAATGGCTCTGGGCCAGGATGTAATGGTACACCTTTAAAGCACTCCCAAAGTGAATCACGACATTCGTTCACCAGGTCAGTAAAATAGAAATCTGATAAGTCATACGGATGCTCAATACAATGCAAGGTGGCACGCTTCATAAGATCATACTGCCAGGCATTGTAAAGCAATTCACTGCATTCTCCTCCTTCACTTGACAACCATGCCAGAGTCTTGGCATAGTGTGCTTCCACTTCATCCACGTGCTTATCGGGTTGCAGCCATGGTTTCCATATGGTGTCGTAGTGCTCATTTACACACACCGGATATATACTGTCGCAAAGATCCATGCAGGCTTCATACCAGTCCGCTCGACGTACCAGTAGGAAATTGAGTGCACAGTTATCTTGTGTTCGTTCGTCAAAAGATTCAGCATTGACCCAAACCTTTTTGTCACCCAGCGACACGGTCACTCCCTTGTCCACCACTGGTACTGGAGGCACCAGATCTTTGACTATGATATAGCAACTATCATAGCCCATGTTATGACAACTATCGTAGACCTCATAGGTGATTTTGTAGGGATACTCACTTAGAGGCAGATGGATGGTTTCATGTGATACCCAGCAATCTTCTTCCTCATCGTAATCTAATATGAAAGATCCCAGATCACCCACACGGGCTTTCACGGATTTGATGCCGCTCCAGTCATCGTGAGTGTATACGGGTGGTATATAGGTGTGGGCTGCACAATCTGACCCACTGGTAGATACGATATTATTCCCCATAATACGGAAGGTTGCATCGACGGGCGAATCCCAAAGTGCAACGATGTACAGCATATCTCCGGCTCGCATAGGTATGCGAGTGAATCCATTTTGACTTTCCTGCACCAGGACTGGGTCAATAGCATCCGGACTACCTAGCACCTCAGATCCTTTGAGAAGATTTGGTGGCTGATTGCCTAAGCCAAATACATCTTCAAGAGGAACACCGTCGACCAGTCGGAAGGATGCACCATTCAGCGAGTAGAAAATACTAACTCCTGCTGCGTTTACGAGTCCGGGATAAAGTCCTTCCACCATTGGAGGAGCAATCGGTCCGGTGAGGTTAGAATCCAGGGTGAAATCCCAGGTAAATCCAAACTCGAGATCTTCTGTAGCCTCGTATCCTACCACAGCATTTGATGCGAATGCGGCGGGGAAGAACAAATTATTGGGTTCTGAAGGGGCCGCAACGACACCCGCTGTGGGTAGTAAGAGATTGTTGAATGATTCGATTTCCAATACATATGGCAGACCTGACAAATCAAAGTTGCTCTCAAAACCGATCGGAGATCCTTTTTGTGCGGTTGCATCTGGTGACACCCCTACTCCAAAGAATCCATTATACAAATCAAAATTATCGATATCAAAAGGTCCGGTGAAGAACTCATTCCCTTTGCAGATTACTTCTGGTGCCAAGGTATCCAGATCTGCAACCCAAAACTCACATATCCAGTATCCTGGAGCGAGCTGTTCAGCAAGGTTTGGCAGCGTACCGGCAGGAACGGGCACTGTACATGCCGTACTGGCCGGTCCATAGCAGCTTTGTTTTATTTCGACCGTGACGAGATAGTTATTCTCGCAATCTCCCACGAACTTTTTATAATCTACAAAAACAGC
>JAUILM010000628.1 GCA_030432855.1 Bacteroidia bacterium | reverse complement strand
ATACCCACTAGCTACGGACTCACCGGTTTTCTCATCGACCACCTTCCAGCTGTAGCTAAGCACTCCGCACTCGTCTTCTACAGCGACCATTGTATTTAGATCATAGTCGCAACCTGCCGTAAATATTTCCGCAGGAAGACTATCAATGGTACACAAAGGAGGAGTAGTGTCGATCAGAATAATCTTCTGAGTGCACGTGATGTACGTACCTTCATAATATGGATCCAACCAAAACTCGGGAGTTGCGGTCAACCCATTACCGCACCAATCTGCGAAACACCAGGTACGAATGATCTTGTAACATCCCTGATCACCACCCACTATCTTAAATACCTTGTCATAGTAGCCGATACCCACAAGGCGACAATCATTATCAAATACATATTTGCCGGCTCCAATTACATCAGGTGATGCAGCTCCGGCTACATTGCCGCTGCCATCGGAGGCGTATTCAATGCCACAGCTATTGATAATGGTGTCAGTAGGCACCTCGAACATGGCCTTGGAAATCTCACAATCATTGCCAATCCAAATGGTCTGATGCCTTACAATTGTATCTGCAACATGTCCCGTGCCTTCAATACTACATTGTCCGACAAACTTAAAGACACGTTTGATATATCCGTTTCCACAGTGATCAATGTTCACCCATGGCTTTTCCTCGATACAAATCAAACCGCAATTATCAGCTACCTGACCATTTGCCCTTATGTAAGACAATGTATCATAATAGGCCATCTCAGTTTCATATGTCTTCCAGATATAACCAAGGTGCTCATCATAAATGAGACTGTCTTTCGTGATCACGTCTGTGTAGCATTCAAAGTTGTAGTGTGTGAAAGTCGTCTTATTAGGAACGTTTCCGTACTGGTCCTTCTTCACCTTGTCATAGCGACCCAATACATTCTGCAGACTATCAAAATCACCTTCCAACGCTAATTCGACTGCACCCTGGTAATAGGTTTTATATGCAGAGCAGGTCACATTCACATCCAGCAATTCAGACACAACCATCGGTGGGGTTTTATCCTCTACACGGACAGTAGTCCAGCATCTACTCCAGTTGCACCAGTAATCAATGGCGAGTAGCTCTACAGTGACTTCCTGACATGCATCTTCACAACAGAAAGGTACCTCAGTACTCCATCCACCACCAATCTGGGATCCGAGATCTGTCCAGGTACCTGCAGACGAACTCCTGGTCAGGATTTTAAGATAATCGTCCAGTAATTGGGCAACAAGCTCAAAATCTGTTTCATCTTGTTCATCAAGACATGGCAGCAGAGACATTAGGATATTCAATGGTCCTCTTACCAGATCAGATTCATCTGTCAGGATGATATCATTCTCTTCCAGAATATTTCTAAAGTATGATTCATCGACTTCGTATGGGTGATCGATACAATGTAAAGTGGCATATTTCATCAAATCATATGCCCATCCCGCTAACACCAGACTGGAGCAAGCGTTTCCATCAGTACACAACCATTCAATAAATTGGGCATAATGTGCCTCTACCGGATTAATATGCTTATCAGTTTCCAGATTGGCGTACCACAGCGAATCATGATGCTCCGTGGCGTAGATCAGATCTAGAGGATTGTCGCACAAATCAACACCACAGGCTTCATACCAGTCTGATCGTCTAGCCAGGATCATGCTGATCCCACAGTTGTCCCAGGTGCCTTCATCAAAAGCAGTAGCAGGTACCCAGACCGTTGTATCGGTCACGGTCACATTCAGTCCCTTATCACAGACAGCTACCGGTTTGGTTTGATCTGTCACTACCACATAGCTGGTATCTGAAGTAATATTATGGCAATGGTCGTATGCCTCATATCGTATCAGGGTACTATCCATTTGGGGTCCATCATCGAAGTCAAAATAGAACTCACTGATGGGGATCTTCACAGTCTCATGACTTTCCCAGTAGCCGGTCTCCTCATTATATTCCAGTACAACGGTTGCCAGGTTTGGCTCAACCATGGCCTTCACCAATTTTACGTCCGTGCAGGTATCATACACCATGATGGGTGGTACGTATACGTGTGCAAAGCAGTCATGCGAACTTGCAGGTACAAAGACTGTCGTGTCAGCATACTTAATAGTGGGTCCGATCGTGTCAAAAATCATGATCCACTGGACACAGGAATCATATGTACCTAAACAGTTATTCTTTATATACCACTCCCGACGGATAGTAGTGGGACATTCTCCATCGAAGACAAAATCTTTGTAATTGACAAGTATATCACAGATAGATGGTGGTTGTGGCCATAAAGGAATACTATCCGCCAGCGGAACTCCTGTCTCAAGTGGAGAAGGATGTCCGTTCTCATCTACCAGGTACCCGGTATGGCAATACACGCTATCTCTTTCAGGAGGACAAATCAAAGTATCTGGCAGTGATCGGATAGAGATCGTATCCATGCAGAAATAATCTTCCTTATCGTATCTGAAACGGAATGTACGTTTGATCTGCTTCACGATATCGGTCGTACAGTCGCCCAATATCAAATCATAGTCAACCAAAGTACCAGAAATCGTATCGGAACAATTGACTACCATCCGGCAGCCAGGGAAGGTATCGTTCTCGGGTATTTGCTGAGTAGCAAATGGATGCAGACAATCAATGGTATCATTCATACTGGGAATCTCACGTGGTAGAGGTGATTCGATCGTGATCACCACCGTGTCCTGAATCATCCTGTCACATGGATCATCGGCCACAGTTAGAAATAGCATGATAGAATCTGAGAGCACATCGATGTCACCAGGACAATATAGCCGGGCACCGGCATATGTTGTATCATCCAGGA
Source organism: Bacteroidia bacterium (assembly GCA_030432855.1). GTDB lineage: Bacteria > Bacteroidota > Bacteroidia > Chitinophagales > Saprospiraceae > JABDMH01. Next base: position 1,235 of record JAUILM010000628.1, on the reverse strand, counting down.
AAGTTCCATCGCCTGAGGTACTCCACACAGCCATAGTAGCACCGGTACCCATCGGCATGAAGGAAGTACCTAATGCGGTAAGATCTACACATTCATAGCCACAAACGGTTGTATCTGCCCCTGCACTGACAGCAGGTAGTGCGTAAGCATCAACATTAATCAGACCCGTTACGTCACATCCTGTACCTCTATTCTCAGTAAACTCAATCTGAGTCGGGAACATAGAAATGGGGATCATAGTGGGATCCATGACCGGCATACCACCCACCATATATGTACCCATGCCGGAGAAACCTCTATCTATCATAAATTGCGCCGCATCAAACATGTCGCCGCAAATGAAAGCCGAGTACACCAATTGATTCGGATTGCCCATTTCTTTCAGCAGAGTAACCTTGGCTATTGCATAACATCGATCATCATCTGGTATACTAACCCGGGCCCAAATCATTGAATCAGGGACCGTATTATCCAGTACTACCTGCGTATCGGTGATCTTTCTTGCCATCAGCATGCTGTCCGCAGCAATAGAATCCTCGAAGAACATGATGTCAAAATCACCGGTTGGTTCAACACAAAAAGCTATATCTGCCAGATCGTAGGTAGTCAGCATGGTGTTGGGATCTTCGCATTCGACAATAGAACACTCATTAGCCTGAGGGCCAAGAAATGCAAAATCTATGCTGTGATCATTTGTACCAGCAGGTCCGGAACAAAACATCGCGGTAACAAATCCCGGAATCATGTCCGGATCACCGTCTGAATCCAGCAATGTATCCATCCCCTGAAATGGTGGGGGAACCTCGCCGGAGAACTGCATTGCGGCCAACTTTTGCAAATCAATTCTTACTTCATAGCAGTGATTTGGCAATAAATCATCAAATATGAACTGACCACCGTTTGAAGTAGTCACCATATCGACTTGTTGATTACTATTTTCTTTGTCATGTAGTGTTAGCATGATACCGTCAATGCCGTATTCCTGGGGATCCTGAATGCCGTTGCCATTTCCATCACACCATACATAATTACCCATTTCACCACCTACTAACTGCACGGCAAATTCCATATCTCCCAGTCCATTTGCCTTTCCAGAAATGTACTGATCAACAAATAGATAGGCTCGCTCCTTGGCACCATTATCGGTATTATAGATATGAATTCCCTGCGTATAAACACCACCATTATCGTAGTTGCCCACTCCATTAGTCAGGATGGGATTAAAGACAGTATTA
>JAUILM010000008.1 GCA_030432855.1 Bacteroidia bacterium | reverse complement strand
AAATACTATCGCAAACTCCAGACACACAATTGATCTTGCTGGATGATGCCTTTCAGCACCGATCCGTCAAACCAGGACTCAATATTCTTCTCACCGAATACGACCATCCCTATACAAAGGATTTTCTACTACCCATGGGACGGCTGAGAGAATGGCGATTTGCCGCTAACCGGGCCGATATTGTCCTCGTAACTAAATGCCCTCCCTCACTGGATGATCAGGAAAAGGAATCCTTTGTTGATCAGCTGAAATTACAGACACACCAATCTGTTTTTTTTACGAAATACCAATACCTCCGACCATACCACTTTCTATATCCTTCTGTCAGTATCACCTTACAACCACCTATGAATGCCATGGTAGTCAGTGCCATAGCCCGTACAGACTATTTATTGCACTATCTGGAAGGACAGCTGGATGAAGTGCGCACCATCGAGTATGAAGATCATCATGACTTTAGCCGATATGAGGTGGCTCAAATAAAAGAGCAATTTGACAAATGGGACGTTGAAAATAAGGTGCTGATAACCACTCAAAAGGATGCAGTACGTCTCGAAAAACATGTGAATTTCATTCGTGAGCACGAGCTGCCCATCTTTGTATTACCCGTCCAGGTAACATTTCTTGGTGGAGAAGATCAATTTCAGGATCTTGTCAAGGAATTTCTACTAGACTTTAAATCGTAGGTCAATGTATCGGATACTTGTGATTAGCTGCCTTGTCTGGCTATGTAATATCTCAGTCCGGGCTCAAAGTACTGTGCAACCCGCGTATGATCTACCTTATCACTGGCTGGATCGTTTTGATATTCTGTATGACACGCCCCTTCAGTTTCATACCGGCGTAAAACGATACTGGAGAAAGGATATGGTTGATATGGTGTATGCATTAGATTCCCTTTATCCCGCTACCTCAACCATCGAAGAATACCAGCGACAGTGGTTGATCGACCAAAATACAGAGTGGGCACTGGATGGCCCGGCAAATTCCAACAGAAAAGCATACATCGATAGTACGGAGACTTTTTACACTCTCGAAGATCCTACGGTAACCTACAGGACACCCAGCAAAAGCAAGCGCCCCTTTCTGAAGCACTTCTATAAGACGCCAGGGCAAATAATTGAAGTCGATAAGAACGATTTTTTTCTTCGAGTGAATCCCTTGCTAAACTTTCGCTTGAGTAAGGATAGATATGATGATGGCCTGCTTTTCGAAAACCAACGAGGCATCTCCGTAAGAGGGGGTATTGATCAGAAATTGTACTTCCATACGGACATCCTGGAAAGTCAGGCTCGTTACCCCAGATATGTACGGGACTTTACAGATAAATTCAATGTGCCGGGAGCAGGGTTCACTAAGGAATATAAGAGTTCAATTTTCGATATAAATAATGGTAAAGACTTCTTACTGGCCAATGCTTATGTGGGAGCATCTATATCAAAGCACGTCAATATCGAACTGGGTCATGGCAGACATTTCATTGGAAATGGCATGCGTTCACTTTTCCTGTCAGATTTCAGCACCGACTATTTCTATCTTAAGTTAAATACCCGGATCTGGAAGTTTCACTATCAAAACATATTCGGGGAGCTCCAACAATCTGAGAATGAAGCCAAAACGGACTCTCTAATTCCCAAAAAGTATTTCGCTACACATTACCTGAACTTCAAAGTAAGCCCATCCATAGAAGTGGGTTTGTTTGAAACCGTGGTTTTTGCACGGGAAAATCAATTTGAGCTTCAATACCTCAACCCGATCATTTTGTACCGAACAGTGGAAGGATCCATCGGAAGTCCTGATAATGTCATCCTGGGGATCGATCTAAAGGCAAACATAGGGCATCGGGCTTCCTTCTATAGCCAATTTGTCCTGGATGAGTTTAAAGTGAGTGAATTATTCAGTGGAAATGGGTGGTGGGCCAATAAATTTGGTATACAGACGGGTCTTAAGTATTTAGATCTGTTTGGCGTCAATCAGCTGGACGTACAGCTGGAGTATAATGCTGTGCGGCCGTATACCTACTCCCATAGAGAGATTGCCCACTATTCCCATTATGAGCAAGCCCTGGCTCATCCACTGGGTGCTAATTTTCGCGAAGGTTTAATGAAAGTGTATTATCAACCCGGTCCTCGCTGGTCGCTTATTGGACGCCTTATGTATATGCAGACTGGGGAGGATACCACTGGAACAAATTGGGGCTCTAACATTATCCTTGAAAATGGAAGTCATGAGAGTGATGATGGCAATCACATTGGCCAGGGAGTAGACACCAAGATCACCACCATAGGTCTTGACATCTCATATGAACTCAAGCAGGGTCTATACCTCGATCTATTCTTCCAATCCAGAAATAAGGCCAGTGCGCTGGATGCACTTGACCAAAAAAGTCAATACATAGGCTCTGGGATACGCTGGAATCTGGGTCGACGCTGGCAGGAGTTTTAGTGCCTAATTACCATCCTCTTCGGGATCCTCATCGGTTGCATCTTCTTCCTCCTGATTCAATTCGAGGATCCGAATATTTCTGAAATGCACTTCAGATCCATGCCCCAGAAATCCGATATGTCCGATGGTTTTATCCAGCCCGGGATGTTCTCTTCCATCCAGAGGACCCTCCCTGCGAACTCTCTTTAAGTCAATACGAACCACCTGTTTATCATTCACAGTCACCGATATATAGTCACCATCCACATTGATCTCTTCCGTATTCCATTCACCCACAGGATTTAGTGAACCTCTCCTTGCTGCCGCCAAACCATACACCGATCCATGGTATTGATAGGGTTTCAAATTGGCATATATAGCCGCACTATCATCCAACACTTGGATTTCCTTTCCCTGATATGCTGCATCTCCTGTCAAAGGTGCATGGATACCGATACCATTATTGGCGCCCGGTGTCAGCTTAAATTCGAACCGTAAGCGGAAATCGCTGTACTCCTTCTCGGTATAAAGATTGCCCCCTGACCCGGAAGCTCCCGGATACACAACAATTTCTCCATTCTCTACTACATAGTCATTCTTATTGCCTACCCATCCATCCAGGTTAACACCGTTAAACAAGGGTGTAAATCCTTCTCTCACCTCTAGTTCAGTAAGGTCAGGAGCGGCATTTATTTCCCGGACATAAATATTTCTAAATTGTAGGTCCGTTCCATGGGCCTGAAGTTCGATAGGTCCTTCTCTGAAGATGGGAAGGGATCGATCCCAATAATTCTCAAGTACAGTATTGTCCGTGACCTTTTTACCATTCAAGTAAACCGTCACCTTGTCCTGAATCATGAGGATTCTGAATGTATTCCACTCTCCCACAGGATTGTCCGCGACAAACAAAGGTTTGCTTTCGTGCACCTGATTGTTATATAATCCTCCGGAACCCACTTGTGCACCTGATTCAACTCTTGAAGTATCCCAGATCTGGACCTGCGGAGAACCTCTCAAGTAGATTCCACTATCACCGTCCTTGGTGATTTTCCAGTCAACCAACAATTCGAAGTCCCGATAATCTTCGATGCTACAAAGGTTGTCATAGCCATCTCCTACGAAAGTGATAGCGCCGTCGACAATCTTCCAGTTGATATGCATGAGAGAATCAGCTACTGCCTGTTTTTCACGACGCTGAAATCCAAATAATGTATCGCGAATAATAGGGTTGTCCACCAGTCCCTGCCATCCGTCAAAATCCTGACCATTGAACATGGAAACAAAATGTGTATCACGAGATATCCCTTGCATGTAGTTGTGCAAGAATGACTTCGTGTAGATGTCTGTTTCTGAAGCGGCTAGTATTGTATCTACTCTTTGCAACGTCTGATAGACCTCATATCCTTCCAGGCCTTTTGATGACCCGCCTGGAGGTAGTGCTACATTCAATAGTGATCTTGCAACGTTTTCATTTATGGTACTATCTGAAAGCATGCCTTCCAGATATCGAAAGTTCGCGTATGTCTTGGCCCTTCCCAGTGCGTTGATGACTTGTTTTTTCTCATCAACACTTTCTGACATTTCCAATAGCTTTCTCAGAGATAGCGCTCGTTCCTCTGCAGTGATCCTCGATGAAGAGGCTTGACTCAATATTGCTGCGAAAGCTTTGGAGCGATACTGAGCATCACTCAAGTAATCATACATGTGATAAATCGCTTCGGGAGATTGCCAGTCAAGTACCGTTTCCGGCACGTCACTGTCAAGAATATACTTTAGCGCCTTGTGCCCTCCGATTGACGGCAGAACTTTGGAAAGAAGTGCTGAGCCCGTAGATCCAAAAGTCTCAATGAGAGGTCCCGCTAAACTATCTCGATCCTCAAAGCTTTGAATTCTGGCAGCAAATGCATTTTGAAGGTGTTTAAGTTCAGTGTCGGACTCCACCAGTGGAGTGATGGCCACCAATTCGTTGATGTTAGCATCACTGGACAAGACTGGAAGTGCTTCGAAGGCAGCAGCCCGAATTTCTGCATCACCAGACTCCAATAATGGAGAAATTTTTGGCCAGGAATCCACCACTCTCCTTCTGGTAAGCAACCTTACCACATGCGCCTTTGCTGCACCACTATGCTGATCCAACATCCCTACCAATGTGCCGATATTGGTACTATCAATCTGATGTAGCAATAGTTCACCTGCAACCTCTCGCAGTTGTTCATCCCCAAAAGCCTCTCCCAATGGAAGTATGCTGGATTTGCCTTGCATATGCGCTTGTGCTTCCAAGGAAAGTAGACGTAACTCAGGATCTCCTTCCCTTGCATACTCTTTGATATACTCAAGTGATCCTATATCCTTTCGCTGTATAGCCGTACTTACCAATGCTGCTTTTATTTCGGGACTCATTCTGGAAGCTGCCTTGAAAAAATCTTCCAGAGGCATGTCTGTCTCAGACAAAACATGGGCGATAGTTAACGCCGTGGCCGGGTCGTTATCCCGAAAATCCCTGGCCAAATCTCTTTCAGAAATTCCACCGGTTGAAATCAGCAACTTATATATGGGACCTACATGTGTCAGCTCATTGTATGTAAGCATATCCCTAAGCACATCATGTACGACACGTGGTTTATTCTTCTGCGACATTGCGTGAGCCCACTCCAGGATCCATTTTTCTTCCATTTCAGCATCAAAGTCCAGTGTCTCCAGCAATGATGGCAATCCATCGTATGCCCAGGCAGCCAGTCTGCTGAAAACTATGGAAGGAGTATTTGATCCTAGTTCATTTGCTACCTGGATCAATTGGTTTTGTGCAACATCTGCATCAAATGTTGCCATAGCATTTATGATAGCATTCTTACAGTACCCATTGGATTCCGCATATACTTCTACGAGGGTGCTAAATGCCTCTTCTGTACCTATCTGGCCCATCGTCTGGACTACCGGCTCACAAAGGGGCTTTACATATTCTTTTAAGCCGCCAATCGACAGATCCGAACCGAAGAACTGCAATTGCTCAATGACGAAGAACTGTACATCGATATTGGCTCCATCAAGCTCTTCAAGAAAAGACTCTTCTATGATGGCACTGTTAGTGTGCTGCGTATTACCCAGGTATTTGGCCAGTCCGCTCAGGGCCAGGCGAGCCTGATTATCTTCACCAAGTCCCATTGGCTTAAGGGACTGTACAATTTCGTGTACTGCCGTTGCTCCCTGGTCTGCCAACTGAGTCATAAGCCGATCCAGCTCATATGTGTGCTTTGCAGGCAGTTGTCCAACTATTTCCTGCACCTCATTTTGTGCACTCAAACTTATAGGTATGAGGAAGCACAATCCAACTAGAAATTTCTGTAAAAGAACTCTCATTAATCTTCAATTAGTTTTTGATCAGATTTGCCAGTGGTCTCTCATGGGCTGGTGTATCAATCTGTTTGCACCTTCATCCTCAGGAAATCTCTGATTTACCGGATCGTAGGTGAGATTCCGCCCTAAACGCAATGCAATAACACCAAGGTTCACCAGGCTACAGGAGCGATGACCATTTTGTTCGTTCAAAGCAAACTTCCTTCTTGATTTCACAGCCTCAGTAAAAGAAGTCACCTGAGGTTGTGGATCGGGCAAGTCAGCCAATATCTTGTTGATATTAGGAATGTCGGATCGTAGTCCTGGATATATCTTACCATTGGGCCCCTCGATGAATGCCGCGTCCTTATCTTTATTTGCTCCGTCCAGGACTATTTTGCACCCATCTTCGTAGGTAAACTCGATGCGCCTCCAGGTACCTGCGGCATCTGGGTGTTGCTGTGGCGTATCTACTTCGATCGATACGGGTCCTGTATCGTCTTTTTCCAAGAGGTACTGTGTAGGATCGAGGTAATGTTGGCCCATGTCTCCCAGGCCGCCACCATCATAGTCCCAATAACCCCGAAACTTAGCATGAACTCTGTCGGGATGATAGGGTTTGAACGGTGCTGGACCTAGCCACATATTGTAGTCCAGTGATTCCGGAACAACCAGCGGAAAGAGGTCGGTTCGACCACTCCAGAAGAATCTCCAGTCGAAGCCAGTACTGGCGTTTAGTGTTACTTTCAAAGGCCATCCCAGTACTCGATTTTCAACCAGTTTCTTAATGGGTTGTACAGGCGTTCCCATGCCATAAAATGCATCTGCAAACCTGAACCAGGTGTTCACACGAAAAATTCGATCATATGCTTCAACTGCATTTTGTACAGCGATTCCCTCTCCAATGGTTCTGGTCATTGGTTTTTCACACCAAATGTCTTTCCCTGCCTTGGCTGCAGCCACTGACATTAACCCGTGCCAGTGTGGCGGTGTCACGATATGGACGACATCAATGTCCTGTTCTGCAAGCAATTCACGAAAATCTGCAAACACCTTCACTCCGGATGGCGCTTTGGTCAGAGTCTGATCAATATGGTTCTTCTCGACATCACATACCGCTACCAGTCTGCCTTCATAATCCATATGAACCTGCCCCATAGCACCCACACCAATAATACCCTTAGTAATCTCATCACTGGGTGCAGTAAATCCTTTACCTCCGAGCACATGTCTGGGTACGATAGAAAACATCGCCGTGGAAAGGCTCAGGTTTTTGATAAATTGTCGTCTATCACTTCGATTCGGCATATCTTGAGCAATTGTGAATTCAAATATAAAGCTTTAGAACGGCAGCTTTACTATCGTATTGCCATGCTATTTGACCCCCGGGACAGATTAGATCTTAAAAGACGAATCTGGAATTCAGTCAATAACTTTTAATGAATTTTAAAATGACCCGGAGACCCTAATCGTTAAAAACTATGATGTCTGCCTATAAAATACTGCCGATCTTCATCTTTCTGGTCTTAAGGTCAGGTGATGTGGTAGCACAGGTGCCATCGGGTGAACATCAAAAACTTTATGAAGAGAGTCAGAATCTATGGTTATCGGGTGATAAGACCATTGCATTAAGCAAATTAGAAGATGCCGTTAGCAAAACCATCCAGATCAACGAACTAAATCAGGGAGCCCAGATAATCCTGGATTTCCTTTCCAATCATTGGGACTTCGAGGATGAATCTCTTGCTCCATTATTGCAATCCGGGCTCCGGTTGGTGTCAGAGCATTCCATTCGGGACTCATTAGCGGCTAGCCTTTCACTTTTAGCCGGGGACTACTACCAAAATACTGAGCGATATGACTCCGCCGACATCTTTTATGATCGTGCTCTTCAGGCCGGAGCGATGCTGCCCGACACACTAAAAGCGGCCATATACTATCGATGGGGTCATACACAGCGGAGAATGGGAGACTATCAAAAGGCCGTCAATCTCATACAGGAAGGAATATCATATTATGTATCAGCTTTTGGTCCGGTAAACACTCTGGTTGCTGCAGGGTACAACAATCTGGCGATCTATCAGAGGGCCTTGGGATTGTACGAACAGTCTGGGGGGAACTATGGAAAAGCGCTGGAAATCCGGGAGAAACTCTTTGGAACTCAAAGCAATGAGTACGCCCGGGTCTTGAATAATGCCTCCACGCATTTCCTCCAATCTGGCAATATGGAGGAGTCATTGAAATATGCCATTCAAACCGTAAAAATTTTCGAATCACTTGATCAGCCGGATCGACGATTTCAGGTAGCGTCCTATAATACATTGGCCGATGTCTATTCTCAACTTGGAGATCTGGAAAATGCTCGTGTGAATTTTGCGAAAGCAGTTGAGCTGCATCAACAATATTTCCCCGATAATCCCCGGGTAAGGTTTTATTATCTGGATCTGGGAAGAAATGCCATGTCCAGACAATCATATCGGGAAGCACTAGCATACTTTCATCTCGCGATGGAAACCATCGTAGATGAAATCGATCCAGAGGATGTCTGGCAGGACCCGCAACGAACTGATCCTAATAATTACCGATCTCTCAAGTCCCTAACATCACTGAAAGCGAGTGCATGGAAAGGCCTTTTTGAACAGGAAAAAGACACTTTGTACTTGCAGCAGGCAATCAAACTGTACGAACTGGCAGACTTTTTTGCTACCAAAAACAGGACGGAATCCAGCTATCAGAAGTCACGTGTTCGCTTTTCACAAGAAAATCTACCTGTATATGAAGGATGTATAGATGCTTATATACAGCTATACAGTATAAACGGAAGTCAACAGGCCCTTCAACGAGCCTTTATGCTGGCAGAGAAGAGCAAATCACTAACTCTCCTGGAAGATCTGCTGGAAGTCAATGCCATGCGGGGCTCAGATTTGCCTCTTCACATACAGGAAAAAGAAAAACTGCTTCAGGATAGCCTGGCGGCTATTCGTACGCTTATTATTTCTGGTCCTGATTCGTTACGGGAACATTTTGACCAGATACGCATCCATATCGAACTGGAATATGATCGATTCAAAAATCAACTGGAGAATGAATACTCCAGATATTATACTTCTAAGTACGACTTCCATTTCCAATCCATTCCCGAAATACAAGAAAACCTGGATCCAGATCAGATGCTTCTGGAGTACTTTGTCGGTGAAAAACAGATATTCCTGTTCCACATTACAGAGTCTGATCAGGAGGTGTATCGTATCCCCAGGCCCGATGATCTCTCTAAAAAAATTGCCCGCCTCGGCATGGCCTTACGCGGATATGATATTTCGAAACCACTGGAAGATAGTCTCAATGCAGCAGAGATAGTTGCGTACGTTGAGAATGCAACCTCACTTTATCATGTATTACTGGACCCAGTGCCAATATCTCCAGGGGCGAAATGTATAATCGTGCCGGATGGCATCCTGAACTATATCCCTTTTGGAGCGCTACTAAGATCAACTCCACAAACTGTGCATGACTTTTCCTCGTATCCATACCTGGATCGTCGTATGGTGATCAGCTATAATTACTCTGCCACACTACATCGTCAAATGCAACAGCAGGAAACACGAGGCAAAGGAAACCTACTGGGTATTGCACCAACATTTGACAATCAATCCGATCTGTCGCCCTTACTATTCAACGAAAGGGAAGTCGATGAAATCACGCAAATATTTCCATCGGACAAACTCGTGGGGGCTCGTGCTAATCGTGACAACTTTCTACGGCGATATAGTAAATTTGACATCTTTCATTTTGCTACGCATGCTCAAGTGGACGAGGAAAATGCTGACCATTCTTTTCTCGCATTTTCAAAGGATAGTCCTGATGATCAACATCTATATCTAGCCGATTTGTATCTGCGTGTGTTACCTGCCCAACTCGTGACGCTCAGTGCCTGTCAGACTCATGTGGGACCGATCCAGGACGGTGAAGGAGTTGCCAGTTTAGCCAAAGGCTTCTCTTACGCGGGTGCCAAGAGCATAGTGACCAGCCTATGGGATATAGAGGATCAGGCTGCAATGGAGATCATGCAATCTTTCTACACAAACCTTGAAAGGGGCATGAAGAAGGATGAAGCTTTGCGTTTGGCAAAAATCTCTTTTATGGAAGACAGGGCAGGTCCGTTTGCTCATCCATATTTTTGGGCTGCCTATATTCCGATTGGTGATATGTCGCCCATTATAATGGACTCTGCTTTCAACTTTGGATCGATAGCGGTCACAATAATTCTGTCAGGATTAATAGCTTTATACCTCATTCGGATAAATCGCTTAAAGCGGAAAAATTTACGACCTCCTACAATTACTTAGATGAATAAACTGGATCAACCCTACATTCTGGCCGAGGCCAATTGGAAAACAGTGAAGGACAATGACTACCAAGTGGCCGTTATTCCTTTTGGAGCCTGTGAAGCGCACAATTATCACCTTCCCTATGCTACTGACAACTATCAGGTGGAATATGTAGCAAACAACGCAGGTGCTCAGGCCTGGGAAAAAGGTGCGAAAGTTGTGATATTGCCCTGTATTCCTTTTGGGATCAATACGGGTCAAATGGATGTAAAGTTCTGTATGAACATTCTACCATCAACACAGCTGGCAATCCTTAAGGATCTTTTTCAGGTGCTTGCCAATCACGGGATCAAAAAGGTGGTGCTACTTAATGGACATGGAGGAAATAACTTTAAAAACATAATTCGTGAGCTTTCCTATGCCTTTCCACAAATCTTTACCTGCTGGGTAAACTGGTATGCAATGGTCGACTGGCACCAGTATTTTGATGAACCTGGCGATCATGCTGGCGAAATGGAGACAAGCGCTATTATGCACATCCGCCCTGATCTGGTCCGGCCATTGTCTGAGGCCGGCAGCGGAGCAGCAAAATCCTTTAAACTGTCAGGCTTCAAAGAAGGTTGGGCCACTTCACAAAGAGAATGGACGCAGGTGACCGAAGACACTGGTGTAGGAAATCCTGCCATGGCAACCCCGGAAAAAGGAGAAAAATATCTTGAAGACTGCATCATGAAACTTTCTATCTTCTTAGAAGAGTTAAGTAGCACGTCCAATGATGCTCTCTACGAATGATTATTTGATCAGGTGGAAACTCCCTTTCCTCTCTACAGGATTGCCGCTTTCCATATGAAATCCCGTGAAGTAGTAGATGTAGACACCGGGTGGTGCATTCTGTGATCCGGTTCGACCATCCCAGACTGGAGTACCACTGTGCGTAGCTTCAATTGCCCCAGTAGCATATACTTTGTTACCCCAACGATCAAAGATCAATAGGTTATCTATCTGGAGACTTTGTGAGTATATCATGAGTTCCTCATTCAATTCGTCCCCATTTGGACTAAATGCATTGGGAACAAAGACAGGTTCGTCTACAAAAACCAGCGCCTCATAGACAGTGCTACACCCGAGTGTATCTGTAATCGTTATCTGGTAGTTAGTCGTGACTTGCGGAGCGATGACCGGATCGAGGCAATCTATACAGCTCAATCCTTCAGGTGGACTCCATTGTATAGAAGCGGTCAAAGCTCTGCCCTCCAGAATCTCCGGGCTGAAATGCGTGGAAGAACCTCTTTCTACACTTTCAATCGTATCCAGTCCAAGCACAACACCACCTATCTCAAGGTGTAGTGTAGTATCTACAAAGCATCCTGCGGGATTAATGGCTGAAAGTGTAATATCTATATCCTGTGGTCGGTCCCACAACAGATGTAGTGTGTCTCTCCAACCCGTTCTTATCGTATCATCCTCCAAATACCAGTCGATATGTTCCAGCACTTCATCCCCTACATACGTGATAGCAATGGGCCTTCCAATGCAAGGTAGTTCCATATCAACCTCTGGCTGCGGCCACTTGAAGACATCGACCGTGAGATAAGCCGTATCCAGACAGGCGTTGGAACCTGAGGACCCAATCACACCATATTCTGTAGTGGTATCTGGATTTACAATGATCTCATTGCTTGTGATCCCTTCCACATCCGGATGGCCAAACCACCGATAATCGTCACTGCCTACTGCCGTGAGCAACACTTCTGCACCAAGGCATATTTGAGAGGCTTCTGTCAGTACTTTTAGTGTCTTGAAATCTGAAAAATAGCCATACCGAGTTCCGGTAATACTTCCCCCATTGATCGTTCCCAGGTGAAATATGCCAGATGAATTTGAAATCTGCATGGCAAAATTTCCAATGGGTGGATCCGTCAGGTCGACCTGGGCTGCCATATATCTGCCATCCGTACCCGGTACCGTATCGAATATCTCGGCAGGGATACTACCCCTGGGGCTTATAGTAAAATCATCTTCGTTTCCGGTTTCTGTAATCAAGATCAATCCAAAAAACTCATCCGAAGATCGAGTAACACTAACGGTTTGTGAGCCTGTGCACTCAAGCTTAGGTAACAAAGCCAGCCCCACTTCACAACCAAACCCGGTACCATGCAGCACGTATACGGGATTGTTTGATTTAATATATGCAGATGGATTACTGAGTCCAAATCGATAGATCTCTCCCGGATTAAGTCCGGTACGCTGCATTCGACCATTTACCATAATATCTGTACCCTCTTCTACCGCCATCACGAAAACCTGATCGCCTCCACTTAAAAATCCCTTTACCACAATGTATTCCTGACCCAGGACATCGATCGGCACAAGCTGGTCACCTCCTAAATCGTGACATTGACCATACTGATTGGAATCGTCCTTTAAAGTAATTGCAATCAATTGATTAGAAACTACATGGGTACCGGTCAGTTGAGAGGTGGTAGCAACATCTCTTGCTTCGACCGAATAGGTTTCTCCGCGATTCAGCGTAATTTGAAATGGCACACCTGCTGCATGACCTCTGACGGCGACATTGGGAGTGATGGTGATTTCCGTATTATCGGAAGTCGCTACGATATCGATAGTGGAAGTAGGCTGTGGTACGTAAAGTTGATCGATATTGCTCCAATAGTTTTGGGCCGGGATATAGAATTCTGTGCCCAATGCATTCCGTCCCTTGAGCGCAAAGATGTCGGGGTTAGTGAAATTATTTACTTCATAGTAAGCAGTAATCGGTTGGTCTGATTCGATATGAAGCCCTTTCCTAAGCACTGTAAAGGCAGGCTCATTTTCTATGCGATCAATTTGAAATGTAAGATCCACGGTACGGGTTTCATTTGCCATCAAATCCAGCTCAAGAGATGCAAATGTTGGGTTAGCTGGTTGACTGATCGTTATATGTGCGTCTTCCTGGAAGGCAGTAAATCTAAGCACAATAGGACGATCGCCATGGCCCTCTGTGACACTTGGTGCCGCAAACCAAAACTCCGTATCAATCTGTGCTTTTGACGAAATGACAAAAACAGATATCAATAGTAAGATTGAACAACTATGTCTAAGTTGAGACATGAAGCTAAAACGTTTTCAAAACTGCAATCCGTTTTGAAATTCGGATTTTTAACGCTAGTATTCAAATAATACTGTCTTTGCTCCGATTTGAATAAATCTGATCACTTTAATCGAAGTCTAATCCATTCCGCTCCAGCATTCCATGCACTTTATCGCTTGGAGTTGGTGAAGCGTAATCTTATTCCTAAAATTGTGGCCAAATTGGTAGCCCACAGATAAATGACTGTTTTTCATTCGATAAGGGGACTTGTTTCTAAAGTGCCTTACCCAAACGAGCGTCGTTTTTTTTGGTGGTTACTCCTATTAAGTATTCCAGTACTTCTCATCAACCTGGGTCTCGTCGCCTTTATCGAGGACGAAGGCATTCGAAGTCTTGTGGCACTGGAGATGGACCTCTCTGGAAACTTTATTACCCCCACATTGAATGGTGAGTACTACTTTAAGAAACCACCTCTATGGAATTGGATCCTATGGGCTTTCTTTGAATTGACGGGCCAGGCCAATGAATTTACCGCTCGTCTTGCCACGGTGACATTTCTCTACATCTATGTCATTAGTATTTACTTAGTATTCAGAAAATACACTTCTGAACACATTGCAATACTCAATGCACTGCTATTCCTTACTTGTGGTAGAATTCTCTTTTGGGACTCAATGTTGGCGCTCATCGACATTTGTTTCTCCTGGGTCGTCTTCATGCTCTTCTGGTGGATATATGAGTTTCACCGGCGTAAGGATTTTCTCACCTTATACGTCGGTGCGTATCTGATAGCGAGCATTGGCTTTTTTTTAAAAGCCCTGCCGGCTCTGGTTTTCCTGGGATTTACCCTTTTGGTCTGGCAGATTATCAATGGTACATGGAGAAAGCTATTTAGCTGGCAGCATCTGTTGGGGGGCATCTGCATGGCCACTATCATTGGCCTCTATTTACTCCAATATCAACAACATCAGGGATTGGAGCATCTACTGAAAATCTTTTGGGACGAATCCACCCAGAGGACGGTCGTAAAACACGGTTTTCTAAAAAGTATCCTTCATGTATTCACTTTTCCACTGGAGACCTTATATCATTTTTTACCCTGGTCCCTCATTTCCATCCTGTTTTTTACCCCTGGAGTCAGGAAAGTGCTCTTTGAGAACGAATTTATAAGATTCTGTTTCTGGGTGTTTTTTGCTAACATTTGGATCTACTGGATATCACCTCGCATTTTCCCCAGATATCTGTTCATGTTTGTTCCTCTGTATTTTGGTTGTGCACTATATCTGTATCAAAACAACACCAAAACCCGATTGAGTCAATACTTCCATATCTCCACCCTGGTGCTGGCAGGTGCGACGGTCCTCGGTTCCCTGTCTGTATTTTGGATTTCTCGTACTGTCAACATTCCACAATTAGGATTGAAATGGGCTCTTTCAGCGATTTTAATGCTGACTCTCTTTGCGATGATGCTATACCACCGGAAGGCACGATTGCTTTATTTCTGTGCTTTTCTCATTGCCGTACGATTCGGATTTAATCTCATTGTATTACCCTCACGGAATACAGATTCCGTCGCAGACCAAACAAGGATAGACAGCAAGCGTATAGGAGTACAACTAAAGGATAAGCCACTCTACCTCTTACCGGAAGACAGCATGCGGTATGAAGCCAGTTTTTATATTACCAAAGAACGAAACAAGATACTACCCATTGTAGAAGACCCCCATGTGGAAGGTTATCTGCTGATCAATCCACATAAATATCCTAACTTGCTTCAAAATCAACCGGTTATAGATTCCGTTCGTGTGCGGAAAAAGGAAAAATTTACATATCTGATTAAATCACCTGTGGAATAAATGGATGCAAAATGTGAAATCTCCATTGTTGTATGTGTATACAACGAGGAAGGTAATATTGTTCCTCTTATCGAGCGCATACAAGATGCCCTTGAAGGGTATAGTTATGAGATCGTTTACGTAGACGATGGCTCGACGGATGATACACTTAAGGAACTGAAAACATGCAACTCCAAACGATTGAAGGTCGTAGAGCTACGACGAAATTACGGTCAGAGCCTTGCCTTGTCGGCAGGTATTGATGTAGCGGAAGGCACCTATATCATTACTATGGATGGAGACCTGCAAAATGATCCATCTGACATTCCCGCTATGCTCGATTTAAGCAAGAAAGGAAATTGGGATCTCGTAGCTGGCATTCGAAAGAATCGTAAGGACAACGTTTTATTGAGAAAAATACCTAGCAAGATTGCCAACTTCATCATTCGTAGAAGCTCGGGTGTTTCAATAAAAGACTACGGATGCACCCTTAAGCTTTTCAAGAAAGAAATAGCAAAAGATTTGGGACTATATGGTGAACTACATCGCTTCATACCCGTGCTGGCAAACCTGGAAGGTGCGAGCATCACACAAATGGAAGTGAAACACCATGAAAGAACACATGGCACTTCTAAGTACGGTATGGGACGGACCGTGAAAGTCATGAGTGATCTGGTACTTATGCTCTTTTTTAAGCGGTACTTGCAGAAGCCCATGCACCTTTTCGGCAACCTGGGCGTATTGATTTTTATCGCGGGAGTTTTAATTAATCTCTACATGCTTATTCTCAAGCTCCAGGGTCAGGATATTTGGGGCAAACCCTTAATGCTTGTTGGGATTCTATTTGTGCTGACAGGTATTCAACTCATCACCTTTGGACTTTTCGTTGAGTTGCAAATGAGAACCTATTATGAGTCGCAGGATAAAAAACCCTATCGCATTAGAAAGATTCATGTAGCAGAGGAGAACAAGGTTTCCGTTGCGTCATGATATAGAATTTTAAGACATCGTCTTCCACTGCGAAGTCGTTTATTAGTTTTGCAGAAAATAAGAAAACATGAGAGTTTCAGCATATATCATCGCTGTCATCTTACCTTTCGTTTGCTTCATACACAGCGAAGCTCAGTACCTCGACAATTTTGATCAATATACCTGGCAGCAGCAGGACAGTATCATCACCACCTTGTTTCAGGGCAGGGCCTACACAGTAGTGGCGGTCATGTCTCAGGAAGCTTATGACAGGGAAAAATCCAAAACGGAAAAAGATGATGTAGCCATTGCCACATTTGCTGTTTGGCAGGGGATTCGATTCATTCTGGAGCAGAATCCGGAAGAGGCCGAAAAGTATTTAGATGAGGCTCTCAATATCTTCAATGAAAATCCCGAACTGCGAAATGATAAGTATCGGGATGCGCTGCTCAATAAAGCAGAAATGAGCTTGCAAAATGAAGATGTAGGTAATGCTATCCAATATCTGCAAGAAGCCGTTGCTCATATGAGCGAGGATTCCGAGCCTGATACGGACCTATACTTTTCCACCATTTTGGAAACATTCGAGCTTAGCCTTCAGACCCAGGACCTGGAGACGGCTGAGGCCATGGGACGACAGGCCCTATCGGTTGCGCAATCGGCATACGGTAGCGATTCTGATCAATACATCCAGGGCCTCAGCAATATTGGACGTATTTATGCTGCCAAAGGAGATGTAAGAAGGGCTTCCAATCTGCTGCTTCAATCTTATGAGCTTTCAAAGCAAAATCTTCCGGAAAGTAGCATACGGAAGGCTTACTATGGACTGAGTGCCATTGATATTCAGGAGCAATTGGGTAGAACTCAATCGGCAGAAAATATTTATAGTGAGTTGATCTCATTATTTGACCGATTTACCGGTCTGCAAGAGGACAATATATATCCCACGATTCTGAGTCGATATGGTAAACACCATGAGGCATTAGGAAATCTGGAAGAGGCCTACAATTACTTAAATAGATCAAACATACTCCTCACTCTTAGAACCAACAGTACTGATCCTGCCTATATTCAGTCTCAGTCTGATGTAGGTCAAATCTTAGTCAAACAAGGTAAGTACACCGAAGCAAGCGGTTATTATGAAGATGCCATCCGTCAGACAAGACTAGCCTACGGTGAAAATAGCTGGACCGAAGGGCTTCTTCGGGATCGATTAGGTGTGTTGTACACCGAAATGGGCAGACATGATGCAGCCATAGAACAGAGAGCCAAAACAGTGGAAATCTTTGATCTTGCACTCGGGCCAAATAATGCCCAATATGCCATGGCTGTTCTCAACTTGGGTCTTGCACATGCGGCAGCAGATCAGCGAGATCAAGCCGAAGAGCACCTGCTAAGTGCTTATCAGAAGATCAAACAACTTTACGGGTCAAACCATATACGCGTGTTTAATGTGGAGCACTATCTGGCTGATTTTTACCAGGGATTTGACAATGGAAATGCCGCCACCTATTTTGAAGCAGCTGCAAAGTTTACCATCTATTATTATCAAAATCTAATGCCTCTGCTGACTGATGTCAACCGGCTCGAAATGGAAGCACTATTTGATCTTTTTTGGAGCTCGTATGTATCCTTTGCAGGCTCAGATGATTTGCCAAATGAGACACTACATCAATTACAGGATGTGCTCCTGCGGCTAAAGCCAGCAAAGCATCTTCCTACCATCAACACCATGGCCGCATTGATCAATAGGTCAGATGAGGCTCTCATGAAGAACTTCAGACAGTGGCAATCCTTACGAAATCAGATCATAGAATTTGAGGATGAAACCATTGCAGGCCAAAAAGAAAGTGACTTTGATATGTCAAAATCAATAGATGAGATCAAAAATCTTTCAGACGTGCTTTTTCCGGCATACTCATCCACGCTATCTACCATTTCAGAGTTCTCTTTCGCCAGTTTGTCAAAGCAATTGTCACGTGGTGAGGTTGCTATCGATTTTTTCTCAACACTCTCAGAGGATGATCAAAAACAAAGAAATTACTTTGCCCTTGTTACTCAGCCCGGTCCGCAAGTACACTTAGTACCCCTTCAATTAAATCAGAATGTATTGGGTACAAACCAATTGCAATCAGGTACCTCATTCTATGATCAGATCTGGAAACCCCTGGAAGCCTATCTCACGGATGTCAAAAGCGTGTATGTCTCCCTGGATGGTGCGCTGCATAAAGCGTCTCTGCAGTCTATTCCTCTTCCATCGGGTGAATTGGTGGGTGAACACGTTGAAGTACATACTCGCTTAAACCTGGGTGCTTTAAAATCTTCTTCTAACAATGTACAGGACAAATACTTATTGGTAGGATATCCTGCATCAAGTTCATCCGACAGCACCTCTACGTCTGTGATCTCTGTTCCACCTTACCTGATAGCAACACCAGAGACGAGAATGCGTAAACCAATCGTGAGTCGATCCGCCAGTGAGCAAGAAATCAAGGTCATTGGTAATAAGTATGCAAAGAAGAAATCGGTCACTCTCTTGACCGGTGAAGAGGCAAGTCGAAATGCCGTTGTCCAGCATATCCAAAAGGTAAGACCTTCACTGATACATCTGGCGGTTCCGTTGTATTTCAATTATCCGGATCTGTCAGCGGATAGTACCGGTGTGAGTATTCTTTCAAAGAATAAACAGGTGAGTACAGGATTTGCTTTGGCCGGTGCCGGAAATAGCTGGAAAGCAGACACCTCCCGATCTGAAGTGGACAATGGTTTGCTAAGTGCTTTGGAAATAGGCACTCTCGATCTTCGCAATGCAAGACTCTTAATTTGGACTGGGGCTCAGTCTACCTTAAAAGAAATGGATGGCGATGCACTCTATAGCTTGCAGCTTGCATTGAAAAGAGCAGGCGTCCGCTCAATCCTTATGAATCTTTGGGACATATCAGAGGACGGTAAAGATGTATACATGAAAGAGCTATACAAAAATCTGGGCAAAGGTCTTGCTGTGCA
The DNA here is from genome assembly GCA_030432855.1 of Bacteroidia bacterium. Taxonomy (GTDB): domain Bacteria; phylum Bacteroidota; class Bacteroidia; order Chitinophagales; family Saprospiraceae; genus JABDMH01. The sequence goes on along the minus strand of JAUILM010000008.1, from coordinate 3,668 downwards.
GGAGGCCCTGGACAAAACGAAATCTAAACTGAAAAAAAAGGTAGACCCTTCGGTTTGGAGTGGTTTTGTTCTCCTGGAATAATCTCTGGAGTTCAGTCTTAACACTAATTAATGCAGATTAACCTTTGTTTAAGTGATTGCTGAATAAACGACTCAACGATTCCGGCGTCTTAATTATATCCCTTGTAAAAATCGTGATATGGAGACGAAAGAATGGATGCTGGAAATTGCATATGGCCTGCTGTTGGCTTTTCTACTCATTAATCTGCTGACCCAGTTTTGTTTTCTAATATGAAGGCAAGAATCAAGGTCCATAGCTTGAATGAGTTTTCAATTCTTGATCCCAAAACTTGAAGATCAAATTGTTTAGATGGCTGTATTTAGCACCACCTACTCCGTGACGCTCACCGGGATAAATCATCATCTGAAATTCCTTCCCCAAATCCTGCAATTTGCTGATGAACTTCATACTATTTTGCATGTGGACGTTGTCATCTGCCGAACCATGCACCAGTAACATTTTTCCCTTGAATCGATACGCATTAAAAATAGCCGACCCCTCATTGTATCCTGATTCGTTCTCAACGAGTGTGTTCATATACCTTTCTGTATAAACGTTGTCATAGTATCTCCAATCGGTGACGGGGTAGAGAGAAATACCGTGCGTAAAGTAATCGGAACCCAGTGTAAGTGCCAGACAAGTAAGATAACCTCCATAGCTTCCACCCGTTATACCTATTCTGTCAGGATCCACATATTCCAGGGTTTGTAAATACTTTACGCCTTCAATGAGATCATTCATTTCCCACTTCCCTAAGGATTGGTACAGATAGTCAGTTCCCTTTTTACCAAATCTTCCAGAGCCGCGATGATCCATCAACACCCGAATAATTCCATTGTTTGAATAATAGTCATTCGAATAATTTCGGTATCGATTAGGCACTTCAATACGCTCTGGCCCTCCGTACACGGTAAATACCACTGGATATTTTACATCGGATTGAAAACCTTTGGGCAGGACACACATAATTGGCAATGCAAAGGAGTCTACCTGCACGGTGGTGGTTACGATCTTGACTCCAGCTCTTTTATTTCTGTCAATCGATGATTCAGAAAAGGTATATACTTTATCACCTTCACTGGAGGCGACATAAGAGGAGTAAGGATTATCTATCGTTGTATACGTAGAATGAAAATAAGAGTAATCCTCTGAAAATTGAACTGAGTGCCAACCTGCTTCTGGCGTAAGGATCATCTGTCCTGAACCGTCAAAAGTAGTCATTGCTAGCTGGTGCCCGCCGCCAGAATCACCGGCTATGAAATAAAAAATCCGACCTCCCTCTCGATCGATATCGATGATGTTCAAGACATTGGAGTTGTGTCGTGAAATGAATTTGTTTTCACCGCTCTTGATATTACATGAGAGTAGGTTTTGCCAACTTCCATCCTGAGTCACAAAAGCAACATGGTGATCATCTAAAAAGCGTAAATCTTCATGAAACTTAACCCAGGTTGAGGATGACTCCACCAACAAAGTACGCGGGGATTCGGGCTTTTCAACATGCACGATCCTCAACGTGAGACTATCTTGCAACCGATTAACCTCCTGATAAATCAGGTTGGATCCATCGGGAGACCAAAAGGGCCACGCGGTATATTGATCCTTTGTGCTGTCTTCTTTAACCCACTGAATGACTTTCTGATCCGTATCTACCAGTCCTAACTTAACGTCAGGATTGGGATCACCCACTTTGGGATAGTGCATCTCTTCAAGATATCCATGTGCATCATCACCCAGGCGATAAATAGGAAAAACAGGAACCGGACTATCATCGAAGCGCAGGAATGCAATATGTTTATTGTCAGGACTCCACCAAAAGGCCCTGTACTTCGAAGCTCTCCTGAGTATCTCTTCATAATACACCCACGATGACCAACCATTATAAACCTTATCACTTCCATCCTGGGTCAGTTGTATTTCACGCGATTGTTTAAAGTCCCATATGAACAAATTTCCCTGCTTGGTATAGGCAACTTTTGACCGATCGTCGTTCAACGTAGGGTTTTGTTCTACAATATCCGGATCAGTGGTCAACTGTTGTTCAGAACCATCCGATCTCAGTAGGTATAAGTCTCCTTTCATGACAGACAGAAGATCTCCATTGGGTAAGGTGGCTTGACCACCCAGTGGATCACTATCAGCAAGACTAAAATCATCTGATATACTAGAATTCTTTCCTGATTTCAGGTCTTTTATATATCGATCCGACTGATCTTTCAGTACGATACACCGATGATCATCAATGAATCCACCAAATCGTTCCTGTGCTCCAACTGTCTGAAAAGCAAGGAACGTCGTAAAAACAATAAAAAGCCTGATAACCTGAGTCATTCTTACATCATAATTTGACAAACCAATATAAGGAATCATTTTTCTCAGTACCTTATTGTATCAACGTGCACAAGATGACTGATAAGGCAAACTGGAGGCTATTTGATTTTGTTTCACACCAACTGATACAATCACCCATAGAAAAGGCAATATGTGATCGAATAGGGGGTGAAGACCGTAGTTTTTCTACTCAACAGATTGAAGATATTTCTAATCAGGTTGCGAATGGGCTACTAAGCCTAAACCTTAAAAGTGGAGACCGGATTGGGCTCGTAGTAAATGAGAACCGGTGCGAGTTCTTGTTACTTGATCTAGGCATTCAAAAAGCAGGACTAGTGAGTGTGCCGTTTTATCCCACCCTCAGCACAGGGGAATTTGCTTACATACTTAAGGATTCAAATTGCAAGGCAATTTTTTTTGGAAGTGGTGAACTCGGGGATAAAATGCGAGCTGCCAATGATATTGCAAAGACTTTACAGTACTTCTTCGCATTTGATAGTGATCATCCTACGGAAAAGCATTGGCAATCGCTATGGTCAAAAGCTCCAGCAACGTCACCAAATCTCGAGATATCAGCTGAATCTCTAGCTACTCTTATCTATACATCCGGAACAACGGGTCACCCTAAGGGGGTGATGATCTCACATCGGAATATAGCATCAAACGTGATTGACGTATGTAAGCATCTTCCTGTACAGAAAGGAAGCACAGTCATCAGTTTCTTACCACTTTCGCACGTGATGGAGCGAGTAGCGTCGTTTACTTATCTCTACCAATGTGTATCTGTGCATTATTGTGCCACTGATCAGCTAGGTGGGCCGGAGGGAGCACTTCAGAGAGTGCAGCCCAATTTCTTTACTTGTGTTCCAAGATTGCTTGAAAAGATATATGAGAAAATATATACTAAAGGGCAATCTCTAACCGGGGTAAAGAAAAAACTCTTCTTCTGGTCTCTGTCACTAGCTGAATCCTACGAGTATGGCATGTCAGTGAAAGGCGTGGATCGCATGAAATGGTGGATTGCTGACCGACTGGTATTTTCGAAATGGCGTGCAGCCCTGGGTAACCGGGTAGTTGGTATTGTGACAGGATCAGCACCCTGTCCCGACAAGATCTTACGCGTGTTTTGTGCTGCTGGAATACCCATCAGAGAAGGGTATGGATTGACAGAATCCGCTACCGTAATTACGGTAAACAGATATGGATCAGGGCCGGCTAAAATCGGAACAGTAGGACCTACCATTGACAGAGTCCATATAAAAATCGACGACGGAGA
>JAUILM010000007.1 GCA_030432855.1 Bacteroidia bacterium | reverse complement strand
TGAGACCGAATGGCTGGGTGACAAACGATACGAGGGTGACCGAGAATTGGAAAATCCTTTGGGTGCCGTCCAAATGGGATTGATCTATGTAAATCCGGAGGGTCCAAATGGCAATCCAGACCCTGTAGCTGCCGCAAAAGATATCCGAGAGACTTTTGGTCGGATGGCCATGAATGATTATGAGACTGTAGCATTAATCGCCGGGGGTCATACCTTTGGAAAAACGCATGGTGCCGCAGATCCTGTTCAGTATGTCGATCGTGAACCCGCCGGTGCCAGCATCGAGGAACAGAGCCAGGGTTGGAGAAATACCTTTGGCAGTGGTAATGCAGGTGATACCATCACCAGTGGACTCGAGGGTGCCTGGACAACAACACCTACCCGGTGGAGTAACAACTTCTTTGAAAACCTATTTGGATTTGAGTGGGAACTAAGTAAGAGTCCAGCCGGAGCACATCAATGGACACCGAAGGATGGCGCCGGAGCAGGTACGGTACCTGATGCACATGATCCTAACAAAAGTCATGCTCCTTTCATGCTCACCACCGATCTGGCATTACGATTTGACCCTATCTATGAACCCATTTCAAGGCATTTCTATGAGAATCCAGATGAGTTTGCAGACGCCTTTGCCAAGGCCTGGTACAAGCTCACACATCGAGATATGGGACCGAAAACCCGGTACCTGGGACCGGAAGTTCCAGGTGAAGATCTGATTTGGCAAGATCCTATTCCAGCCGTTGATCATGATCTGGTAGATGAAGGTGATGTAGCGACTATCAAAGGCAAAATTTTGGATTCGGGACTATCCGTCGCTGAATTAGTATCTACCGCCTGGGCATCAGCTTCCACATTCCGTGGTTCAGACAAGCGAGGTGGTGCCAATGGTGCCCGCATTCGCCTGGCTCCACAAAAAGATTGGGAGGTCAATAACCCACCTCAGCTTGCCAAAGTACTTCAAACATTGGAGAGTATCCAGGGAGACTTCAATAATAGTCAATCGGGAAGTAAGAAGATCTCGATGGCAGATATGATTGTTCTCGGAGGTTGCGTGGGTGTAGAACTTGCTGCCCAAAATGCAGGACATGAAATCACAGTTCCGTTTACCCCGGGACGTACAGATGCAACTGCAGAACAGACAGATATTGAGTCATTTACGATCCTGGAGCCTTTTGCTGATGGCTTCCGGAACTATGTACGCGATTCGTATCCAGTATCCACAGAAGAATTGCTAGTCGATCGTGCTCAATTAATGACACTGACAGCTCCTGAGATGACTGCATTGATTGGTGGAATGCGTGTCATGAACACGAATTATGACCATTCGGCACATGGTGTTTTCACAAAAAGACCCGGAGCACTGACTAACGACTATTTTGTCAACCTACTGGATCTGGGTACTGCCTGGAAATCCACCTCAGATGCTGATGATATGTTTGAAGGTCGGGATCGTCGCACCGGAGACTTGAAATGGACAGGTACTCGGGTAGATCTCATTTTCGGATCTAATACTGAGCTACGTGCCATCGCTGAAGTCTACGGATGTCAGGATGGAGAAGAACGATTTGTAAAGGACTTTGTAAAAGCCTGGGATAAAGTGATGAGTTTAGATCGATTCGATCTGGACTAATAAGAAAATATTCATGATGTTTGAAAGAGTGGTCTGGTCTCAGATCACTCTTTTTTTGTGGTGTGAGTGTGAGTGTGAGTGTGGGTGTGGTAACCTACGCTGAAGCTACGGTTACTAAAGGTGTGAGTGTGGGTGTGGGTGTGAGTTTGGTAACCTACGCTGAAGCTACGGTTACTAAAGGTGTGAGTGTGGGTTTGGGTTTGGGTGTGGTAACCTACGCTGAAGCTACGGTTACTGAAGGTGTGAGTGTGGGTTTGAGTGTGAGTGTGGTAACCTACGCTGAGGCTACGGTTACTGAAGGTGTGAGTGTGGGTGTGAGTGTGGTAACCTACGCTGAAGCTACGGTTACTGAAGGTGTGAGTGTGGGTTTGAGTGTGGTAACCTACGCTGAAGCTACGGTTACTAAAAGTGTGAGTGTTATTCCACGCAAGGGTCACGGATAACGCAGTGGGTGTTCAACCTTCACTAAAGTTTCGGTTGACAGGTGTTTTAAACCTTGCTTCCTTTCAGAATCAACTGAGATTTGACAGATGCTTCTTTTAAATGCAGGAATTTACTCCTGGTATCATCCCGGCTATATTGCTGCAAACCGTCTTCACTTTCAAAGGAAATGACATGGATTTCATAAGGTTGTTCTCCCGTGTCCACTAGCACTGACTCGACATTGGGTCGTATGCGATACAAGAGCTTCCCTCCATATTTTGGCATTAAGGGTAGTACCTGATCTTCAAACTCTCTGAAGAGTTCTTCTTTGCCCTCGTGTACAAACACGAGCTGTGTGATATAAAGCATAATTAGTGGATCTGAAGTGAGGTTTCCAATCTATTCGACTCCCCGAATTTTAAGATAATCCATTACCGCTTCGTCACCCTGTAATACGTTATTGGGTCTGGGATGATCTGTATCAAAAACTTTAAGGTCTTCAGGTGGAAGGATGGTGACAAAATCTTCCTGAAATCCATCATCATAGGGGATGTTTCTGCTATTCAATTTTAAATGATGGGAGAAGAAATTGTACACAGCTGCTCTTTTTGAGAAACCATAGTCATGCCTTTCCAATGGCAGATGGACATTTTCGGCCTTGTGCTCTGCATTGTACAGCGCATATACACGTTGGACGTATGGATATTCTACTCGTGGCGTATTGCGCGTCCAGTCATTTCCATTGGACACCAGGATAAGGGGTCTTGGAGCGCACAAAGCCGCTACCTCTACATTGTTGGTCTGATGTGATGCACTTTTATGGATGGGCATGCCACTCTCACAGACACACCCTCCGAAAAAATGTGCAGAGACTTGCACGACAGGTGCCGAAGCAGTAATACGATCATCAATAGCGGTCAGCACGAAGGTCTGCGTACCTCCACCAGACCCGCCTGTCATCCCAATTCTGGTTGGATCCACATCCGGCCGCGACAGTAAATAATCCAGCACTCTTCTACTATTATAAGTCTGTAATAGCAATGCGATAGGCATTTTATGGGTGACCTGATCTGACTCGGCGTACCCTACCATGTCATACGCAAATACAATGGCTCCCATCCGGGCAAATGCTGCTCCCCGCTTCTGCATATAATGTGTGAGTCTCTTGTTGGCCAGGTGTCCGTGAGGGCTTAAAATGGCTGCAAATTGGTCACCTTCCATGGTGGGTCGATAGAGATTGCCGGTAATCCAAAACCCGGGAAAACTTTCAATGGCTATGTTCTCCACGATATACCCATCCATCTCACGACTGCTGTGCAGTATCGTATTGAAGTTACCTTCGATTTCAGGCATCTTATCCAGTTGCATACCTTTGATAATTCCTTCACGAAGTATATCTGCTCTTTTCTCCCATGAGGCCTGATCGTGCCATTGCTCTGCAAATTCTTTCATTACCAGATTGGCTTCATCTTCGGTCCAGTGATGACCCACACACAGCATTTCTTTCTGACCCATGGAAGAGGCAACGGTACAGACGAAAATCAGAATGGATATTATAAATTTCATAGTAGGTAATAATATATATGTACTTAGATAGTGGCAAATAAGATAGTGGAATCTAGAGAGTTTTTGCTTTTGTTCCTGAGAATTTAAATAGCAAAGAATCTAACCTTCAAGAAATATGAAGAGAAGTGTCCTATTTCTTCTCCCCCGATTGACATCATTAAAAACAAATTATTAAAATGAAAGATCTTAGAGTAGAAACCAGGGCAGGCATCACAACAATCTGTTATGCCGCTAAAATTAATGCTACCCCAGGAAAGATATGGGATGTACTAAAGCAACCGGGGAGAATCTGTGATTTTCACCCATTGATAAAGAAATCTTACATGGATTCATCATCCCCTTCAGATAAAGGAGGAATCCGACATTGTCATCTCATCCCGATGGGCATCATGAGAGAGAAGATCACTGAGTGGAATGAAGGGCATGGATTTACCACGGAGGTGATCGGTGGAAGGATGCTACCTCCTTATGTTTTTATGAAGGGTGTAGTAAAAATAGAAGCGAATGAGAATAACAGCAGAGCGTCTTTTACTTTTACCTACAAACTGAAATATGGAATCATAGGAGACATGATGAATTCCTTATTTATTAGGCCACAATTCAAAAATGCTCCTTATCAGTATATCACAGGATTAAAAAATCACATCGAAAGCATTCAGTGAAATTTATCTTTTAGATTTTTAATCATCAAGCGTTCAGCCTCAGATCGGGCAAGGTCCTGTGCTGTTATGAAGCATTTTTTTGATTCGATGTAGTTTCCCTGGTCACTTTGAAACACACCTAGCGTCATAAATATGAGTGGATTTTTATGGAAAAATGGCTTTTTACTCAACACGGTCAGCGCCAGTAAAGACTCCTCTTCTCGCCCCGCATAATATTGTGCGATGAGCGCATTAAATTGTACCAGTAAGCTATCACTTAACCGTTGGAGAATTTCATATTGCTTCAGAATACTTTTCCAGTTTGTAGATGCAAAATCATTGGCCAGGCAGTGCTCGGCAGCAATGCCCGCCATAAGTTGATATCTATTGGGTACATTCCTTTTCAATGACTGATGTAAATATTGCACTCCTTCTCCTATGAGTTCTCTATCCCAGAGATTTCGATCCTGATCAGCCAGTATAAGCAAGCCACCCCTATCATCTATCCGGCTTTGAAATCGAGCCACGTTAAGTAGCATGAGAGCCGTCAGTCCCAGCACCTCACTATTGCTATGAAATTGCTTCCTTACCTGTTTTACGAGTCGTATGGCTTCATAGCAAAGGTCCATCCGGATGGTTTCTTCACTATGCGCCGAATAATACCCTTCATTAAAGAGTAGGAAGAGTGTTGTACAAACACCTGACAATCGGGCTTCCAGGTCTGCCTCTTCCGGGACCTGGTACTTAATGTCCCCGGATCTGAATTTTTCTTTCACCCGGTATAATCGCTTATTAATATTGGATTTGGAAGTAAGTAATGCATTGGCAATTTCATCCACACTCAATCCACAAAGTGTTTTTAACGCCAATGAGACTTGCGATTGAGGAGACAGGTCCGGATGACAGCAAGTGAAAATCATCTTTAAAGTACTGTCCTGAATATCCTTGTCACTGACGTCCTCTTGCGTAAACCAGGCCGGTAGTACTTTCCTTTCGTAAGTTTGCTTTCGCTGGATTGCATTTATGGCTTTTCGTTTTGCTACCTGCATCAACCAACCCTCCGGATTTTGCGGCACACCCTTTACACTCCATTGTTGCATGGCAGAGATAAGGGTATCCTGCACAATATCTTCCGCCAGAGACATCTGAGCCAGCCCAAAATGACTTGTCAGAACAGACACCATTTTACTGAAATTGCGACGAAAAAAGTGTTCCGTCAGTTCGTGGCTATCTTGGGGTAGAGATTTCACCTTTATTCGATTAGACAACAGGTCGAACAAGTATTTCAAAATATTGTAACAATGGAGATCCTTGTGCAATTTTTGTTGCTTCCTCCAGGCTTTCGGCCTTAATCATTATAAATCCAGCAATAATTTCTTTTGCATCCAGGAAAGGTCCATCTGTCAGTATCTCCTTTTCATTTTTCAGGTGAACACCACGTCGTTCCAGTCGGTTATCACTTTCGTAATGATCATGTATTTTCCTGACCCAGGAACGATACTCCTCCAACCTCTTTTGTAGCTGATCAGGTGAGTAATCAAGTTCCTTTTTACCTTTTAGTAAAAGCAAAAATTGTTTCACAAGAAACCAGATTTTTTAGAAAAGACAATCGGTGACAAGAAAATAGGACATCTGGATCAGTTTTTTTGCCTTAACAACCTCCACCCAATCTCAGAAGTACAGAAATTTACATTTGCGTATCATAAATCACAGGAAACTGGTCAGGAATTTGATCATCTGTCTCCCCCAGGTTTTGTCGAAGGTCGATTTCGATACCTCTGGCAATGGTGGAAATCGGAACATCATTGGCAGAGCCCTCAAATGGGTTTTCTCCCGTTCTACCGATACGTTCCATCGTATGAAATACCCAGGCGACGGCTACGTAAAACGGAATGCTAAACCATATGAAAATATCACCTATAAGAGGAAAGTTTTCTCCTATGTCCTGTCCAATCTCCGCAAACTGTGGAACTAGTGCCAAAGGCAACAGCATCACAAAAACCCACATAAAATAGTGATTGAGAGAGGCAAAGTGGCGTGGATAGGGAAAGTTCTTTATCCGCTCGGATTTGCCCTGCAGGGTAAAAAGCTCCTGCAAAACACCTTCTAATTCGAGAAAAGAAAATTCCCATACCGCTCCTTGTTCTTTTAATCTTCTTAGGTGATGTGATTGCAAATAAAGTACCGCGGTCTGCTTGTTACCTTTCTGCATCACGTACTTCAGATCATCATCGCTAAGATATGGACGGAGATCATCCTCCACATTGCTATCCCACTCAGGTGGTCTGATGATGCTATTCCATTCACGGTTGGTTTTTTCCAGAGAAGCCGTTTCCCAAGGTTTTCTGACTCGCATGGCATGACGCAAGGCAGTCATCCAGGCTATATGTCGATACGTCAAAGTCTTTACTTCATGGTGAAGTTCCTCAGGTGACATTTTGATACCGGCATGTTCATTAGTTACCATATCCTGGACAAACATGCCGAAAGTGCGGGATGTGTTTACAATACCTCCCCAAATCTTACGGGCCTCCCAAATCCTCCCATAGGCAGAATTATTTTGAAATCCGATCACAAACGCCACTGCTGTACCGATAAGCGCCAGTGGAGTCCAGGGGATTTTCAGCCAGGAGAGGTCAATAAAATAATACAGGGCTACGACAATGGTGATGACTGCGATAAAGAGAAACGTCTCAAAACGAGTCCACTTTGCCATGTCACGAGCACCGAACACTTTCTTGGTATACATAGCGAGTAGTTGATCTAGTTTCTTATTGGATCAGATCCAAAAGCCTGTAATTTATTGGAAATTCAGGCGAAAACAAAAAATTGGCTTTCCTGCAACAACGTACAAGTGAGATAGGATTTGACTAACCAGATAAACCGTTCTAGATTCCCTTATTCCAAAAAATGAAAGTACCCCGGTTATTGGATGAGATAATATCTACATTACCATCACTATTGAGATCGATCTGAGTGATTTGCGAACCTGCTCCAGATCGGTTATGAATCAACTCCGGCTCAAACTCTGCCCCACCAGGAGCATCTTCATTTCGGATAGTTCGATACAGGTAAATCACAGGAGGGCCATAGGAATCCGGGTCGTACATATTGTCCAGATGGGTGAAGGCTCGCTTACCTACGATATAATCGGTCACGCCATCGTTGTCGATATCGGCAAACGTTGCAGCATGGCCTTGTGAGAATGTCACACCCCCCACATTTTCATGGGAATAGTCATCGCTAATCATGTGTCTTACGAAGGAGATTTTGCCATTATCATCCCGTACTTGTTCAAACCAGGCCAGGCCAAAACCATGGGCATTGAGATTACTGACTACATCGTTATGACCATCTCCATTGGCATCAAATACGGCCATCACGGATCCTCCTACACCGGAAGCTCGATTTTTATATCGACCGAATGCGTAGGGATGATATTTCCAGATCTTACCTTCCTCCAGCATTTCGGGCTGCTGCCACCAACCAGTAGCACCCAGTACATCAGTGCGCCCATCTCCGTCAATATCACCGGTACCAACTCCGTGCGAAAGAGCATACCCCTCTTCAGACACATTGTATTCCTTCCAGGTTTCATTTTCAGGATCCGGTTTGGCATATCGGTACTGTCTGCCCGATGCATAGACTAACTCTGGCTCATTATCGCCATCCACATCTGTAAAGAGGGTAGTTTCACTTTGTGTCCTTCCCACAGGCTGATAGCTCTTCCAACGCCTTGACTCTTTACCAGGATTAATATAGACAGTGGGAACCGTCCATCCCGTGATGACATCCGGCCATCCATCCTGATTTACATCATAACCAAACTGATGGTTAATCGAAGTAAATTCTTTGGAAGGTCCCACAGCAATAGCAGGATAAATCTCCTTGAAGTCTGTAAACTCCGGGCCAAAATAAATATAAGGTCCAGCGACAATATCCAAATTACCATCCTGATTGAAATCTGCCGCATCGGTACCCCATGAGTAATAGTAATCACTAATTTGCTGTAGTTCAAATCTGGGAGAAAGCTCCTCTTTGGGTAAATGTCTAATGGAAATATCTTTGATATGCATATCCTTAAACTGGACTTTCCCTTCTCCTGCAATGTGCAGTGCCATGGGTCCAAATCCACTCAGGGCTGATGCACCATCCACTGCACCTCCGATCTCCCGACCATCATTTAGAAAGCTTCTGATCACATTGGTTTCGATAAACGTTTCTATCTGATTCCAGTCATTTTCACGGAAAGCAGTGTTAGGAGGATACATCGGGAGGTCAGATGGAGGTTCGGGTCGTTGAAACCCCCTGAATCCTCCGCTACTTTCTGACGTATCCGGGGGTGGTGCCATTCGGTACCAAATGCCGCCAGCCCGTCGCAATTTCTCTCGTGTTTTGATATTTCCATCGTCATCGATAGTGACACTATATGGAGCCACATCGTCACCTCCTAAAGACAGATACACGCCCTGATATCCACCATCTATTTCCTCCATGCGCAGCAGAACACCTGCCTTTGCACCCTCACTAGCTTTAAAAAGGCTGTGAAGACCTACATCCTGGTATCCTTTCTCCATGATGAGCCATCCACCCTTCTCATCAGTCGATACTCCGGTTATCTCTCCATTTTCTGCAGACCAATTAACTGCACCTACGGTCCTCCACTCTGTAAGATCAGATCCTTCAAATGAGTAATCTGGAAGGAAGGTCAAGCCAAACTCCGACAAGGGTGCAGAATCCGACTGGGCACATATCGAGATAACAGACAGGATACACAAGAAAGAGAGCATTAATGACTTCATATCGGCATGTTTTCAAGAATAAAATACCTTCGACTCAAGAGGCGTTCCTTACAATTTCATTTTTTTGGAGGATAAATCAAAGGTTAGCCGGTATGACTTTCAGAGTATTTGGATTTCGTTGCAGAGTATGCATCATTTCCTCAAAATCAAGGAAATATGCATACATGTAGCATCGTACCGAGGATCAAAAGACTCCATTCGGTTACATTTTTAATTTACTGATCTGTGACCAAATCCACCACCCCAGGGCCACCCTAACGAGGGGTTGTAAGTAAGAGTAAATCCACTCATATGACCAATTGACAATGCCATTGAGGAAGGAAAACCCCAGGTAATAGCGACTGAAAGAGGCCAAAGAAAGCACACCAATGAAGATAAGAGCCCATCCCATCCACCTTGCCCAATCAGCTTCTCTGATAAAAGCCAATCCAAATAAAAGGGATCCCAAGCCAAATCCATAGATCACCACAAAGTATTTGCTGGCAGACAATCCACTAGCCGCTTCTATTAGGGTGCGAAATGTGGTTTGACTCTCTTCGTTGGCTGCCGACACATAACCCGGCCTCCAGGTAAGATTCAGGGCATCGATCAGGAGAGCTTGCTGCGAAATCTCCGTATAAGCCCACATTGCCAGAAATAGGATTCCAACTATCATCTGAAGTGGGTACTTCTTCCATAAAATCATGACAATACCCAGGCTGGCTATGAAGTTGACCTGAGGATGAACGAATAAGATCCATATGCGGCCTATATGTAAATCATTGTCATAAAGTAAAGCACGACTTTCAAAATCCGGTGCAGAGGGATTTGGAAGAAATATCAGAAGTGCGGTGGTCACGGCGCCAAGTATGGAGCAGATACCGGCTAACTTTAGAAATGGAATGAAGCGTTTTGATTCGTGCATTTTTCACCAATACCAGTTATAGTTATTAGTTCATTGGAACGGTGGTCGCATAGTCAAATATGGCAAGATTGTCACCCCAGCTTTGTGCCACAGCCATACGGATCCATCCGTACAACCATTGCTCATCGACCTTAGTCTTCACTCCTGCATAATGGACGGGCGATAGATTTCTCCAGTGTCCCAAAGAGGTAGTATCTCTCTGTGAAATATACGTATTAAAAAGGATACCGCTACTTTCTATCCAATCAGAACGCTCGTGGATAGTATCTAAAATAGGAACTGCCTGTACCCAATCCGATGCAGCATCAATTACCAGAATTTGATTATCATCCAATGGATGTAATTCAATCCGCAACGAATCAAAGCCTTCCCCGAAAGCGCGAGATCGCACCAATTGAAAGTCATCCCTGCCATCACGGTTGATATCAACGAGGTATGTGTCATAGATCGGCAGATCCAAATAATTATCAGCCAATAATCTGGGAACGGGTTCAATCTTAGTGTACCGTATGGTCCTACCAGGAGCATTAAACATCTCACCTGCCACAATATGATCCGGCAGCGAAATCAGTGACTCTGATGGTTCCTTTGAACATCCCAACATCCAAAGTATCGACAGAATGGTCATCAGATTTTTCATACATGAAAAACTTCCATCCAGGTCCGTTATTGTTGGGTAAGCAAAAAGATCAGACCTGGTCGTCCAATTGATTAGTGACCACGTAGTAGCGGGGATCATCTACAGATGACTCAATCACGTTGGCAAACTGAGGATTCGCCTTCATCAGCAGATTTTTACATTCGGGACTAAGATGTGTCAGTCGGATATCCTTACCCTGATCCAGGTATTTATTAGCCAGATTCCAGATGGCTTCGATTCCAGAATGGTCACTCACTTTTGATTCGATAAAATCAATTTCTACTTTATCCGGATCATTGCGGACATCAAATTTAGAATTGAAGGTTTGGATGGATCCAAAGAAAAGGGGGCCCCATATTTCGTAGACTTTGGTACCATCTTCTTTAAATCGCTTTCGGGCACGGATACGCAGTGCATTTTCCCAGGCGAAAACCAGCGCTGACATGATCACTCCTGCAATAACAGCAATGGCCAGATCCTGCCAGACTGTAATCGCAGATACTGCAATCAAAACGGCTGCATCGGCAAGTGGTATCTTATTCAGAATGCGGAAGCTACTCCAGGCGAAAGTACCAATGACTACCATGAACATCACACCCACTAAAGCTGCAATGGGAATCTGTTCAATCACCGGAGCTGCAAATAAAATGAAACAAAGCAGTGCCAGGGCAGCAACAATTCCTGAGAGTCTCCCTCTTCCACCTGAACTCACATTGATAATAGATTGTCCGATCATAGCACATCCTCCCATACCTCCAAAGAGGCCATTAAGCATGTTGGCACTTCCCTGCGCCACGCACTCCCGATTGCCACTACCTCTTGTCTCCGTCATCTCATCAATGAGGTTTAATGTCATTAGTGATTCAATGAGCCCCACTGCGGCCAGTACAAAAGCCGTGGATATGATTAAGTCCCAGTGCCCCTGAAGGGTGTCAAATAGTCCAAAGATCTGACCCTGAAAGACGGGTAATCCAGCTTTCAATCCTTCACCTCCTCCTTCTCTGATAAACGAGCCTACCGTCCGGACATCAAGACCGCCAGCAATAGCAACCACTGACACTACAATGATAGCAGCCAGCGCTGCGGGCACCACCTTAGTTAGTTTGGGTAAGAAATGCATAATGGCCATCGTCAGAGTGACCAGACCCAGCATGATGTAAAGTCGTGTTCCTTCCAGCCAAACACTTTCACCTCCTTTTATTTCTTTGAAAAGTCCCAGCTGTGATAGAAAGATCACGATTGCCAAGCCATTGACAAAGCCCATCATAACCGGATGGGGAATGAGTCGCACAAACTTACCCAGCTTAAGTACGCCTGCTGATATTTGGATAAGTCCCACGATAAGGAGTGTGATAAATAGCCATTGTAACCCCAGATTTTCAATAGGTTGATCGAGTGCCATGCCCACATCATTTCCGGATTTGATCAGGTGTACCATTACCACAGCCATTGCCCCGGTAGCGCCTGAAATCATCCCGGGACGTCCACCAAAGATAGAAGTGACCAGTCCCATCATGAAAGCACCATATAACCCTACGAGTGGATCCACGCCCGCAACGAAAGCAAAAGCGACAGCTTCCGGCACCAGTGCCAGTGCTACTGTCAGACCCGATAATATATCATTTTTTGGGTTGGAGGTGAAGTTGTGTATCAGCTGTTTCATAGATCAAGGCGATGCCAAAAGCGCACGAAGGTAAGAAAGGGTACAAGAAGTTGAAATTGAGACTCAAGAACCTGAGAAGGTAAATTTGGCGGATTTTTGATTTTCAAAAATAATCATCAACACTGGCGCACAGGCTCGCTCCATTTATCTTGTCAATTAATGATATAAGGAATTAAAAAAAAGAATTAGGAAATTCATCTGCTACTGAGGGATAGCATCGTGTTCGGCACAATCCAGCCGCAATTCCTCATGTGTCAGTGGTTGATCAAGGTATCCACAAAAATGTTTTATTCCATTGCCCCTATAGAATCGACATGAAAAACAATTACGCTGTACCTGAATAATTCCTTTCTTATGTAACCCTGCAATCAGATGTGTCAGGTGGAGATATACCGTCTCAAGTTCTTTATCTGCCCTCTCTTCCAAAATCGTCTCGATTGGTTTTGTAAAATCTCCAATCTCATCGGTGATTTTTCTTCCGGCAGAGGTAAGAAAAAGTCCATATCGGCGACTGTCAGCAGAAGAAAATTCCTTTGCCACCAACTCTTTTTCATACAGTACGCGCACGGCATCACTCACAGTAGGCTTGGTCAGGCTAAACTCTTTGGCCAACTGTGTTACATTGCACAACTCCAGACGGTGATTTTTCACAAAGATTAAAATCTGAATCTGAATAGGACTAATACCGTGATTCTTGGCCTTTTCCCAAAGCAATGTTTTGAAAACATCCGACAGACGTTCGAGTCCCTGAATTATTTTTTTTTCAAGATCCATGCACGAAAATGGTCCCACGATTTTTCCTCGCGGGACCAAGTTAGTATTCCTTACTAATTAATACAAACTAAGTACAATTTTGTAGTTCGATGATATGATATCCATCCTTGTGTATCGAGGCAAGTACTTCTGCCGAAGCTGATTCTACATGACAAAACTGACATCTTGATGCCTGCAATAAATCACCTGAGAGACGCTTACCCTCGAGGTAAGTCCTGCCATATGCCAGTATCTGATCCTGATGCTGATTAAGATCTTGGACAAGAATATCAAAGTGCATCACCGTACCATCTTCCTTTCTTACGTACGTATCCCAAACTGCTACATTCATAATTTAACTTTATAGGGTAGTGATAAATCACCACTGGCCACACTGAATACTGAATATACTCCCAACATGGGTCTACTCTGATCACTGGTATTCACTTGCATAAATGCAGCCACACCATCAAAACTGAAATCCTTCTTGAAATTCATTCGATAATCCGGGACTACCACTCGAATCAACTCTTTATGGGTGATTACCTGAAATCCTGGCGAATCCATATACATGGGCATACCCGGATTAGTAGGTGGTAAAATCACAGATTTATCCTCCTTGTCAAATTGCTTTACGGCAAGTCCACCCGCTACTCGCTCATCTTTGACAAGTACCACCCAATGCGGGTGCCAAATAATTCCATCGTTATCATACTGCTGATCAGCGTTCTCGTCCCACAAAGGCGTATCATCAAAATCAGGATGAGAGGTAAGGGCTAAGGCCACGATTCCTTCGGTATCACTAAATCCGACATCAGTGGGTTTGAGTGTCGTGGGAAAAACATAGCCAAGCACGGGCGCACCATCCAACTGTCCGGCAGGATCTGGAGTTGTACCTCCAGCACTGCCCACCACCTCAATATCCCAGACCGTCGCAGCTAACATCTCATGGTGAGTCACTGACACTTTTTTGATTTGTAAATCTGGATTATCGTTCACAGGGCACATATCGCAAGCAAACGATGAGACCTGAAACAATAAGATTATTGCACAGCAAATAATTGTCATTCTATATTTCATACAACACATATTAGGATTCCTAACTTTATTAAGCAAAAAAAACTAAGATTTCAAATCCTCCATAGAGGCACCAAAATTCAGATGCAGTACATTGCCAGATGGTGTTAAAAGAGCTGGTACGGACTTCACACCCAACCGTTCTGCTTCGTCTATTCGACCCGAGGATTCTCCAAGATGTACGATTTCCACTTGATCCTGACCTATCAGACTTACGATGTCCTGCTCGACACTGACACATACGGGACAACCTGCGTGATAAAAAACTGACTTCTTCATTTTTGAAACTTGTTTTATAAGTAACTGACGATATTGTCAATGCAATTATAGTAAGGATTCCTAACTTTATCAAGTCCGAGACCAAAATTCTTGCTTCGCAAGCCCTTCAAACTTCAAGAAAAAGAGGCTGAGATACTTAAATCTTGGAAGCATGGCAGGCAGGTGATCCTGAGAAATCCGATTATTTCAAATAAGAAGCAGATGAAATTGCCAGGCGAATTATGAAGAAATGAGGACTGGAAGTACATGAACTTACTGACTGCTAAAGACCGTTCAGTTCTTGAAAGATATGTGAGATCCACGCCGAGTTGAATCGAACAGTACTTTTTGACTACTCCGTCTTGTGTACTTTGCCAAGCCACTAAGTGTCGAAGTCAGAAAACTGATGTGGGTCATTTAAAATAGGAAATTACAGCATATTCGCTGACAACTCCAAACTAATCCGACACCTCGAATTCAATCGTTTCACTAGGCACAAAACCGATACGATGTGCCTTTACTTTGATGCGAGTACCTGCAGGTAGTTCCAAAGGCCCCTGGTAGATACGCCAGTTCTGCCTATTCGAATCATTCGTTATGATCTGATAGCCCAGAGATGCCCCTTTCGTCGTGCACGTGATTTCCAGCTCGCCCCCACTGAGGTCGATTACTGGATCAGCAGTCACGGGTTTTTCATCAGCACCAGACCACAATTGACTAATGAGCTGTGCCTCCGGAAGATTGGGTTGATCACCAATGGCGGCGATCCATCGATCCATTTCCATGCGTAGCTCCTTTAGCTTTTCTTCGTAGTCAGGATTGTCGGCAAGATTTACCAATTCATGTGGATCATTGACGCAGTCGAAGAGCTCTTCAGCAGGTTTCTCTTCTCTAAACCACTGAGCCTGAATATCATTTAGTTGGCCTTCATCCCTAAGTCTTAGTAGTTCCTGCATTGTCGGTATCCGTTCACGATAAACGATCGGAAGATAATATCCCTGGTCTGTGCGATAGTTGCGGATATACTTGTACTGCTTATCCCGTACGGCTCGAATCGCATCGGTAAACCCATCAAATCGATCTGCCGCTGCATGTATATATTTTCGCTCTTCTACGTCTTCCGACAAAAATGATTGCCCCTGCAAATAAGAGGGAAGTGGCTGTCCCGCCAGAGTTAATACGGTAGGGGCAAAATCTATGAAACTTACCAGCTGATCGTCAATAGTTCCTGCCAATTGTTTATTGGGAAATCGAATAATCATTGGCGCATTTAAGCCACTATCGTAAATAAGACGTTTCTGTCGAGGTAAGGGACCACCATGATCAGCATAGAAGAATATGATCGTATTTTCCAGTAGACCATCTTCC
Organism: Bacteroidia bacterium; assembly: GCA_030432855.1. Lineage (GTDB taxonomy): Bacteria > Bacteroidota > Bacteroidia > Chitinophagales > Saprospiraceae > JABDMH01. The sequence continues at coordinate 7,004 of JAUILM010000007.1, read as the reverse complement.
CGAAGTTGATCCAAAATAGCTCCCACCTGTCTATCCATTTCTGCGATATTATTATAGAGCTTCCACATATCCCGTCGGGTCACTTCATTATCCGGCAGATATGGTGGAATGGGAAAATCCAGTTCTTTGGAAACATGGACTGGTGTCTCACTTTCCTCGGTTTTCGCATTCCACTGTGCCTGATGGTAGGAGGTATCTCCAGCATGATAGTGCCGCAATTCATTATTTCGAAAACCGTAGGGTTCAAATAAGCCTGACTCATGGGTCGTGGTAAAATTAAATATGGAAAAGAAGGGTTGGTCATTCTCGCGATTTCTCCAGTGTGCATATGGTCCATTTTCATCCCAGGCAGTTACTGGGGCCTGAAACTGATAGTCCTGCTTTAAATTATTCGTACAATAATACCCACCTTCTCTCATCAACTGACTAAACATTCGGACCTCTGAGGGTGGAACGGCCTCATAAGAGGGTAGACCCGTGACATCTGTGTAAGAAGTGGTTCGCATATGATTGGCGCCAATACTGGAGGGATACATGCCCGTCGCAATAGCCGCCCGACTGGGAGCACATACTCCGGATGGAGAAAACAAATGGGGATAACGCACACCTTCGTCAGCCAACCAACTCAGATTAGGGGTCATAATAGTGGAATCACCAAAAGAAGGAATGTACGGTCCCATGTCTTCAGTTACCAACCAGAGAATGTTGGGCCGCTCAGGCAGGGTCAAAGATGGCTGCTCCTGTACTTCTCCTGGAGGTTGGCATGAAATAATGCTGAAGAATAAAAGGAAAAGAAATCCTGAAAAAAGATATGATTTCAAACTCAAAGTAAATAGGTTTATAAAAATTAAATCTATATAGCTTATAGAATGTGCAATGGCAATTTAATATTCATTCCAGCCTTTACCCAGGAATACTTTCGGCATACATTTTTCGACTCTGGCATGACGTGTCTTTGACTGCTTGGCCTGACCTATATAAATGATATAGCTTCTTTGTCTTCCTGGTGTTAATGCATAAAACGCATTTTTAAACGATGGATCATCCTCCAGTCGTTCTTGCAATTCAGAAGGCATGGGTTCCGGGTTTTGCTTATATTCATATTTTAAGCCAGCTTTCTCAATAGCGATCGCCTCCTGAATATAGGCTTTTATATCTGATTCTACTTGAGAGATTGAGGCTACATCTGTAAATTTCAATAATCGGCCTGCCTGTGTATTTTCTCCCTGTTTCACTAGAATATTTGATGCATCCTTAAGTAATGCTCCTTTAAAAAAGCTTATGGAACAATATTCCTTGAATGCACTTAATATAAAAAGATTAGAACCATTGTAGGTATAACATGGTACCCCCCATTTAATCTCTTCCTTCACATCGCATTCCAAAATAATTGATCTTAGATAAACCAACTCTCCTTCCCAATTATGCACCTTGCATTCCGGGGTACCACCCAATGGACATCGACCACAACCTTCCAGTAAATAATGATCAACCCCGGCATTTTTACTCTCGGACATAGACTAACATTTATAAGTTAATTGAGTGTGCTTCTGATCTTATTATAAACATGTATTAAATCACTTTTAGGATTATTATCACGATTCGGATCCATAAGGAATAACCCTGAGGAAAGAAGCGAATTACCGGTGAAATTTCGCTGGAGCACTACGAGATTATTGGCAGGATCAATGCACAGAAACTGTCCTCCATACCCATCTGCCCATACCGTATTCGATCGACTATCAATCCACCACGAATAACCAAACGCTGTAAATGGCGCATAGATATCCCCATATACCTCCAACGATGAATAGGGTTGAAAGCTTTCAAGTAACCAGCCAGAGGGTACTACTTTTTTACCATTCCAAAAACCTCCCTGAAGAACCAGTACACCTATTTTCGCCATATCCCGGGCACTTAGGTACATCCAATACACGGGATAATCGGAAGTACTTTGATTGGGTACCGGCCATGGACTATTATAGACTACGTTGGATGCGGAAAAATCCTGCATACCAATGGGTTCAGCCAGATATTTCTGCATAAAATATCCAATGGTAAATCCAGTCTTAATTTCCAGGATACTTCCCAGCACATTAAAATCAAAATTATTATAGAAAAAAAACGAACCCGGAGGATGTTCTCCCCGGGCAGGCCGGATATCTCCAGCCCAGGCATGTTCTGCTTCTGCCGGCAGATATATTCCGGATCGGCACATCAGTAAATCTCTGACGGTAGCACTCTTCTCCTGATCAGTCAGCGGAGTTTTACTCTCATCAATTCCAATATCAGTCAGGGTCTCATCCAAATCGACAAGTTTCATCTCCTGGGCAATTCCTATGAGAATACTCAAAATGCTTTTACGGGCGGAGTGACAATTGATTAATTTTTTGGTATCTCCATACTCGAACACAACCTGGCCATTCTGCACTGCCATCACGGTCTGCATGTTGCTCGCCGTATCCGAAATGTATAGTGCTAGCTCCTCCCTAAAGTCATTTTCCAGCAAATTGGATTCAGGCAAAGGTTGGCCATTGGTATCTGGAGGATGATTGACTCTGGGCAATAGTGCATACACCAAAAATCCAATACTCAAAATGAGGATTAGAAAGAGTACAATTTTGGTGATTTCGCCACGACTCATTATATCATGCTAATCCTAATTATGTTCAACCCCTTTGGTTGTACCATCCCAGGTATCTGTACGAAAGGGCGTTAAGGGTAATCCCTCTCTACTATAGACATTACATTTGGGGTTATTCGCCCAGGCATATCGAACTGCTACCGGACTGCCGATTTGATCCGACCAAACTTCGATTTTATTATCGTCAACAATTTTCGCCTGTGCCTTTATAAATTTCTTATCATCAGATGCAATGGTAAAGCCTCGTGGCTCATCTACATCAAATGTGTAGAGCGTGGACCCTACATGATTGAAAGTAAGCGTCACTTTATTTCCTTCAATTTCCATGGATTGGAATCGAGGACTTCGATAATCCATATCTATTTGATAATCTCTGGCCAGAGCCCAGCGTACCAATCGGTTAGCAACCGTCTGCTTATCCCGGGGATGGATGTCCCGGCCCTCTCCCACATCAATAATGACCGCTTCTCCCACATTTCCCAGCTTATCCATAGTCATCGTTTGAGCCTCCCGAAGTTCTGCCCAACCGCTTTCTCCAGGTTCATCGGTCTCTGCCAGAAAATCAGCTAACTGCACATAATAAAAAGGAAAATTACCCTGTCCCCACTTCTCACGCCAGGTTTCGATCATCAACGGAAATAAATCCCGGTATTGATAGGATCTTCCGGCATTTGACTCACCCTGATACCATATCACTCCTTTCATACCATATCCTATAGTAGGATTTAATACTCCGTTATAAATATTCGCCGGGCGATGATTTCCTGTCATTAAGTTTCTGGGACTTCGCGGGGCATCACCTTGCTGCCCACCATCTTTCCATGTCTGCAGCTCTCCCTCCCAATCTTCCATCAGTTTATCAAAATCATAGGAGGATTCCTGCTCGCGCCACCAATCCATCAAATCCTTATATCGGGGATCACTGTCCAATACTTCACGGGGAATCCAGGCCTCGGCCGCAGAACCACCCCAGGCATTGTCAATCAATCCAATGGGTACATCCAATGTCTTGTGCAATCTCCTGCCAAAGAAGTATCCGATAGCCGAAAAGTTCTTTACCGTTGTCGGTGTGCAGTGAGACCAGGCACCATTAAAGTCATTCTGAATTTCCTGTGTCCCCACTTGCGGAACCGATATCAATCGAATCTCAGGATAATGAGCAGACTGAATTTCGAGCTCTGCATGATTAGTCACGGCCACCGGCCATGCCATATTGGACTGTCCAGAGCAGATCCAGACTTCTCCAACCAGAATATCTCTGATAATAAATTGCGAATGTTCACTGGCTATTTGCATTTCATAGGGACCTCCCACTGGGATGGGTTGCAAAAAGACTTTCCAGTATCCCGTTTCATCTGCCTCCAATTGATGTGCCTGTCCATCGATCTCAACGGTAATAGTTTCACCGGGTTCAGCCCATCCCCATACGGGATTCACATGATCCCGTTGCAGTACCATATGATCTCCAAAGATGGAAGGCATCTTCAGTGACTGCGCATTTAGCGTGATGGATAGTAAGAGCGGTAAAAGGGTTAGTAAGAATTGTCTCATGTGCCTGTCTGATTTTTGCTTTGAATATAGTGAAATTGTCAATGGATCTATTTCCTCCGCAGAGGACCTTAAGGGTATCTCCCCAAGATCGACAACTCGCAGGAAAGTCCAGACAACACACTACAGCATATCTCCCCTTATGCAATGTCTCAGCACGCTATAAATATTGCTTGAGGTAGAGCACTCAGGAAAATGATGCCCCGCGCACAATAACAATCCTAATTATTGAAATCCTCTCTCGAAATGATTATGGCTAGCTCACTCAAACCCAAACCCACATTCACACTCACACTCACACTCAAAACTCACACTCATAATCACCAGGGCCCATTTGTAGTAATATGAATTATTTTATCGCCTTCTATGCGATACAATCCTCCCGCACATCCCAGCCAAATATCACCTTCACTATCTTCTATTATCTGAGATACTGCCTTCGTTTGAAGAGGATCTTCAAATGAAAAGTTAGAAAAATTTACTCCATCAAATTTATAAACACCATTCCTCAATGTACTAATCCATAAGTCCCCTTTGGAATCTTTGAATACTGCATATACATCTTCTTCATAAAGTCCAGGGAAATCAGAGAATCCCATTATTTTCTTCCCATCGTATTTATTTAAGCCACCCGGTCCTTTTCGCTTGGCTGGATCTGGATGATCCGATTCAGCTACACGGGTACCAAACCACATATTCCCCTCATTATCTTCTTCAATTGCATGCACATGATTGGAGTTAAGTCCTTCTTTCCTGGTAAAATGCTGAAAAATCGCTCCATTATATTTATAGGCACCGTACCCTTCCCGACCTATCCAGATATTTCCTTTAGAATCCTCGGAAATACCTGTGATCCAATCCCTGGTATCGGGATTAGGCTTTACGTCTACTTCTGGAATGGGAAGTGCAAACTCTTTAAAAACTTTACCATCAAATTGACACAGCCCTCCCCAGGTACCTACCCAAAAATTTTCCTTACTGTCAATAAATAGATCACTTACTCTAAAATGACAAAGCCCCTCCTTTTCGGTAAAGTTGGTAAAGTGCTTACCGTCAAATTTTGAAATACCCTCATGCGTACCAAACCAGATAGTACCATCTTTATCTTCAACCATACTAACTACCGAATTACTAACCAGTCCATCATCCCTGGTCAGATACCTTAGCGAAGTCCCGTCATATATTGCCACGCCTTTACTCAGTGTTCCAAACCACAGATTTCCTCTAGAATCTTGCATCATTGCGACAATATATTGTCCAATGGGTTCCCCTGGGTTCGGGCTACACTCCAACACTATGTTATCCCCTGGCGGGCTTTGTAGATTCCGTCCTTCCAGCAGCCAGAAAGGCATTATAGCCAAGAAAAGAGGTAGCATACCTGTACACTTCATAATTCGAATTATCCTTTTAATGTCTCTGATAAAAAATGAAAAATCGTCTAGTAGATATAGTCACATCGGAGGAGGTCCGATCCCAACGAAAATTCAAACTCCTGATCAATGGGAGTACCTTCAATGTCACGTGCAGGTTTCCATGATGGCATTTCGGAAAGGATCTTTAGTAATAACTGATCGGCTGCTTTATTTTCCGATGAATGAATGATCTGAAGTTTCGATGGTTTCCCTTCTGTTGTTATGGTAAATTTTGCCCGAACCAATTGAATTTCCTCAATTTCGGCGCTTGGCATTGATTTAAAAATGCGTTGATGAAGGTAGGTCCGAAGGGCACCTCCTCCTTCATCAAATTTTGCCTCGTACAGAGGAACCACGCGCAAAGAGAAATTCATGACTCTGGGAGGATTATACTTTAGGTTATTTTGGGGTATATATTTCACAGTTACATCCACGAGGCAATTGGTGTCTCCACCATAGAATATTGCCATCTGCTCCTGGGTAAGCACATCATCTTCACTTTGAGCCGTGGCATTGTGATTGCAATGACGAGAGCTAACTTCCACTGAAAGGTATTTATCCACCCAGGAGGACTTGTATCGAAAGTGTACATCCTGTAAGGTTCTGGCATTTTCCAGCGTATCTAAGGTCACCAGAAAACCCTGCCCCCTGAAAGGATGTGTTTGCACACCAAAGACATCCAGACCCACACCCTGACAGTATCCAACTGCATGAGAGATTAGAATCATTAAGGTAACTATTAGACATCGTATCAGCATATTTCAATTCGTTTGTGAACGCTACATTTTGACATCCTAAAAGTATGCCCCCATCGTTATGAACTTCCGCATATCAATGTAAAATAGTGTAAAAGGGTATGTAAAACACTTCAAATGGCGTTATAATCTCATAGATTTGCTGGTGACATGACTACTCTTCGATTTTCTTCATTACTGCTTTGCTTTTTAGTGCTTAGCTTCAAAGCGATAGCATTACCAGATCTGGAAAATTCACCTGACCAGAAACGAATCCATCTGACTATGCGTATGGTGGGTCACGAGGTACTGACCGTGGTTGGTGACGATACCTCTCGTGTCTTACCCATTGAGCAAAATGGACACGTATACAAGATTCCATTTGAATCATCATTCGGATTGGATCCTGATACCTTGGTTTCACTGATTGATACGATCATGACCAGATCTGGATTCTCCGATCATTACTTAGTGGAAACTCAGCATTGTGCATCCGGGGAAATAGTACATAGTTTTGAAGTGGGACCGGCTATCGATCTGCTTCCATGCAAAGGGAGGAAGCTTCCCAGTGATTGCTACTCCATCCTTATCACACTTATGGATGAGCATACCAAAGAAGAAATTATTGCCGAAGCATCCCCAGAAAGTAAGTCCTCATCCTTATTG
>JAUILM010000627.1 GCA_030432855.1 Bacteroidia bacterium | reverse complement strand
TACAAAGGTCTGAACAAGTATCGCTTTAAAGAGAATGAATTTTTCTTTCTACCTGCTTTCCAGATTACATCGCATGAAAGCCTCAGTCAGGATGCCAGGGGTTTTTTTATGCATTTTTCTTCCGATATTTTTGCGGATGGACCTCAAATGCTGCAATCATTTTCTTTTCTCCAATTCAACACTAGCCCTGTAGTGGCAGTGCCGGGCAATCGTCTGACACCTATCATCAATATTTTTGAACGATTGCTGGATCTCTATCACGACGATATGGAGAAGGAATATGACCTGGTAGTCTGGTATATGATGGCCTTGTTTTCGGAGGTGAGCCGATATGTTGCCGCACCCGAAAATGAATCCTACGATTCAGCCGCCATGATCACTCAGCAATTTAAGGATGTTCTGACCCAGCACATCTATTCATATCGTACTGTGAAGGACTTTGCAAAGCTCCTGCACATTACTCCTAATCACCTCAATAAGTGTGTGAAAAGAACATTGAACAAGACTGCGCAATCTCTTCTCAATGAGATGCTCATCTTAGAAGCCAAATCCCTGCTTAAGTATTCCAATCTTACTATTTCTCAAATAGCATATAGTCTTTGTAAAAGCTCACCAAGTAACTTTTCCCGTTTTTTTAAGAATGAAACCGGCATGACGCCAAGTGATTATTTAACCGGATAACGCATTTTATGATTGATTTCGAATGTCTTTGGCAGTTTAGTGAATCATGATCTTGGTCATTATGTTCTAGTTTTGTACCGAAAGTTAGATTTAAGTTCTTTCTTTTCTTGTGGGTGCGGAACTTTATTTGGACTTTACTTTTGGTTGTTTTTCTCAGCGATACTGCTACTTGTGTCCAGGTCCGATAATGAATATTGATGAAATATTATGATACGGTACTTAAAAAAGGGTATATCTGCGGATGAGCAGTTCGCAGCAGATGAGAGAGTCCGCTCGACGGTAGATGATATACTCCGCGATGTCGCTGAAAATGGCGACACCGCGGTTCGAAGCTACTCTGAGAGGTTTGACCAATGGTCACCACTATCTTTCAAATTGTCGGATGGGCAGATTGAAAGCATTATAGACTCTTTACCGGATCACGTGATTTCTGACATTAGATTTGCTCAAAGCCAAATCAGAAATTTTGCGGAAAAGCAAAAAGGAGCTCTGCTGGACATAGAGGTCGAGACACTGCCGGGAGTATTCTTAGGACATAAAAATATTCCTGTTAATTCCGTGGGGTGCTACGTGCCTGGTGGTAGATATCCTATGGTGGCATCAGCGCACATGAGTGTTTTGACGGCTAAAGTGGCTGGCGTTGGAAAAGTGATCGCTTGCACTCCACCCATTGAAGGGGATATACCAGCTGCCACGGTAGCTGCAATGCATTTGGCTGGGGCTGATGACATTTATATAGTCGGAGGTGTGCAGGCAATAGCCATGATGGCACTCGGTACCGATTCGGTTGATTCTGTGGATATGATTGTCGGTCCTGGAAATGCGTATGTCGCTGAAGCAAAAAGACAATTGTTTGGGAGAGTGGGGATCGATCTCTTGGCGGGACCTACTGAGACGCTGGTCATAGCGGATGATTCCACCGATGTGGCTACCTGCGCTACGGACTTGCTCGGACAGGCAGAGCACGGACCTACTTCGCCCGCAGTACTACTTACTACTTCCCATGAAATTGCTGATAAAATTGAAGGTGAAATTCAGAAGCAATTAACCACCTTGCCCACGGCCGATATCGCTGCTATTTCCTGGAGGGATTATGGACAGGTCATTTTATGTGATACCGAAGAGGAACTAATAAAAGTTGCCGATGAAATTGCGAGTGAGCATGTTCAGGTGATGACGAGAAATCCCAGAAGGTTTCTGGATGAAATGACGAACTATGGTGCTTTATTCCTTGGTGAGCGAACGAATGTCGCTTATGGTGATAAAGTCATTGGTACCAATCATACGCTACCGACCAGAAAATCGGCCCGATATACCGGAGGACTTTGGGTGGGAAAATTTATCAAGACCTGCACCTATCAGGAAATTCGTACACCTGAGGCAAGCGCAAGGATCGGTGAATACTGTTCTCGCCTTTGTGCCCTGGAAAATTTTTGGGGACATAAAAAGCAGGCAGATATTCGAGTTGAAAAATATTCAGAGATAGCTGGATCATAATATACGGGTATGCGAATCGCATTGATAACAGGAGGAGCAGGAGGTATCGGGTCAGCCATTACCAGAAAGTTAGCTGCTGAGGGATATGCGATTCTGATAACGTACAAGAGCAATGCAAAGAGAGCTAGTAGTTTGATTGATGCATTGGAGAACAGTGAGACTCATGGTTGCTATCGATGCAATCTTGAAGACAGTAAGGACATAGAAAGGGTTGCTGCGGAAATAGCAAAAAAGTATGGAGCACTTCATCTGCTGATAAATAATGCCGGGATAACGACTCCGATATCTCATGATGATCTGGATGCTCTATCAGATGAATGGATAGATAAAATTTTTCAAACCAACTTCAGGGGAAGTTTTGCGATGGTACGAGCTTTTAAAAAGTTGTTGCTAAAAGGAAGTGCGCCGGACCATCCAAGTCTTGTTGTAAATGTTTCGTCAGTGGCAGGAAAAACAGGTATAGGAAGTAATGTAGCCTATTGTGCTTCCAAGGCGGCCATCGATTCTATGACTCGATCACTGGGAAGAGCACTGGCCCCCGAAATTAGAGTTGTATCGGTAGCTCCTGGATGGGTGCTTGGAGATTATGCCAAATCGGTGGATCGGGAATATTTGCAACGTCAGGAACATCTGACACCACTAGCGCGACTTGCTAAACCTAATGATGTGGCGAACACAGTGTTCGCACTAGATCATTTATTAAAATTTACAACGGGGTCTGTAATTCCGGTGGATGGAGGAAGATCCTTAAACTGAAACTATGGTAAAAGATAAAGGTAGGTATTGTTTTCTCATGGAGATTGCGGGGATTCCTGCCCTTTTTCTTCATACAGATTGGGATCGGAGGTTAACTTTCTAAGTGCCTCCGATCTTTAGACTAAGTACGCCTTTAAATTATAAAAAATTCAGTCGCTATTGTAGCCCATTGAGATGTTTTTTTAATGATAATAAAAATGATACTCAGTGAAATGATATGAAAGAAGGAGAAAGTAAGCAGGGAATTTTTACATACGAAAATGGTATTGTGTCACTCATGGCACTGACTTTCGGTTGCCTCTTTTTTGACAGACTGGCTTTAAATTTTATAGTGCCTTTTGTTGCAAAGGATCTACAGCTTACTAACACGCATATTGGACTCCTGGCAGCTGGTCTCTCACTGACCTGGGCGTTCTCAAGTTATTTTACAACGGCCTGGTCTGAAGCAAACAATAAAAACAAGATCACTTTTGTTGGCGCTGTTTTTTTATTTTCTGTATGCTCTTTCGGATCGGGCCTCGCCATAGGTTTCGTCACACTACTGATAGCCCGATTAATCATGGGTTTTGCTGAAGGACCAGTGATTCCATTAGCTCAGGCATTTGTAGAGAGAGAATCTTCTCCTCATAGGCTGGGTCTGAATGTAGGAATTTTGCAGGCGGTAGGGTCTGCCTTGTTTGGCTCAATCCTAGCCCCTGTGATTCTGGTTCAGGTGGCTGAAAATATGGGATGGCGCACGGCCTTTTACATTGCTGGTGTCCCGGGTATACTTATGGGATTGATAGCATGGTTTTATTTAAAGCCTTCCACTACTGAAAGTCGAAATGCAAAAAATGATACAGATACCGCTACTATTTTATCTGATTTATTGAAATACCATAATGTAAAATGGGGAATCCCCGTGGCCTGTTGCGTGTTTGGATGGTGGTTTGCCGCATTGCCTTTTATTTCTAAGTATTTTACGGATGTACAGGGTATGTCAGCTGATGAAATGGGTATGACCATGGGTCTCCTGGGTGTCGCAGGTCTGGTTTCCTCCATAGTTATACCGGGGGTCTCAGACAAGATTGGCAGAAAAAAGGCCTTGGTCGCGGCTATCTGCCTGGGACTACTTTATCCCTTTGCAGTATTTTACT
>JAUILM010000626.1 GCA_030432855.1 Bacteroidia bacterium | reverse complement strand
ATTCGAACTCAGGTAGATCAACCGGATGGAGACTTGTTTCTGGTATCTAATGACTTCATTACACTCCATCTCAATGAGGACAATAATCCTGATGATTCAAAATTTGAAATCAGAAATGGTGCAAATAATACGGTAGCTACCATCGATGAAGCGGGAAATATGGTCATCGCTGGAAATTTAACAGAGAACAGTGATCGCAATCTCAAATATCAAATTAGTACCCTTTCTGGTGTCTTACCTGGGTTACTGTCTCTGGCAGGCTACTCCTATTTGTTAAAAAATCGTCCGGAGCAAGGGCAGCAGATCGGGTTGATTGCGCAGGAAGTTGAAGCCCAGTTTCCCGATCTGGTGCATACGAATGCAGAGGGTGTCAAATCCGTAAACTATACTCGCTTTGTGCCACTATTGATAGAGGGATTAAAAGCTCAAGCTGAGATGATAGAGGAAATGCAACGCAAGTACGAAGCGGAATTCAGGGCGATGCAACAAAAAATTGACGCACTTATCAACTAAAATGATTTGGATAGCTAATAGTCCCTTGCATTCGCCTAGTGAAAATAGTTTCTATCTTACCATTAACTATTGTGTTATAAATACCAGGTGGGATTGCATAAATCCGGAAGACAAATCGAAAAAATGATCTACCCCTTCCAACTCTTCACTTTATTTCTGGTGATTTGGACATGCTCTGCTCTTGATGCACAGGTCTCAGATTCAGCATCATATACTGCTCAGCTCTCCCATCAGTTGGACTCTCTCGAAAAGGAAATAAAGCAAAAAATATATTCGGATTCTGCGGGGGTCCGAAGTTTAATTAATCAATATGTGATGCTGGCGACCAGGGGCAACCATGAGGCTAAAGTGCGTAGCATGACAAACTATCTGGGCCAGCTGTATCTGGCGCATGAAAACTATGACTCGCTTCAGGTGATACTCGATAGATCCCTACCCATGGCCCTGGAGACAAAAGATTCTGTCCTGGCTGCTGCCCTCATACGATTGGAGGGTTTGAGGCATTACTATCTGGGTAATTTTAGCGAAGGCATTCAGTCCTATCTTTCTAACATTGATCTTGCCAGGGCTGCCGGTAGTTCGATGCTGGCAGGGTTCTACAATAATATTGGGATATGCTATGAAAAACTAAAAGACTACACGTCGGCCATAAAGTATTACGAATTGGCACTGGATAATTGCCGAAAATCCGGATATATATATGGCATACAAGTGATGACTAATAATATGGCGGTGATATATCTCAATGAAAAAAAATGGGAAAAAGCTTACAATCTTCTACACCCCATATGCGATACTATGACGGGCCCGGGCACCAACCATTTACATTTAGATCTGGGGCACGGATATGCACGTGCACTTTTCGGACTAGGGCGCATAGATGAATCCATTAGTATGGGTGAAGAATACCTGGCGATAGCCCAAAGTACCGGTGATAAGAAAAGAGAAATATTGCATTTACTTGGACTGGGTGATCGATTTAAGGATTCAGAAAATCCTGCAAAAGCCATCATCTATTACGAGGATGCGCTCCACAAGATGCAGGATATCGGCATAAATGAACAAATGGTTACCGTGGTGAATAACCTACGTGTCATGCATAAGAAAGTTGGCCAATACCGAAAAGCTCTCCAGTATAGTGATCAACTTCATGAGCTTAAAGACAGCATGTATAATAAACAGGATCTTGTCCTGGTGCGTGAACTTGATAAAAAATATCAATCTTCATTAAAAGACCAGGAACTCTTAAGACAAGAGATAGAATTGACTGAGAAGGAGCGCAAATATAATCTCCTCCTCTTTATCATTGGAGGAATTTTGATCACCGGATTATTCATCTATAAGAATCAGGAAAAAAATAAACGACTGGCTGAGCAGGACTTACAGTTAGCAGAACAACATATTGCCACTCTGGAAAGCCGACAAAAAATAGAAAACATGTCATCAATGATAGCAGGGCAAGAGGCCGAGCGTCAGCGGATCGCAAAAGATCTACATGATGGACTTGGTACACTACTCACCACCGTTAAGGGTAAAATAGTGCAAATACAAACTGCCATAGATGAATTATCCTCCGCCAATATATATGAATCAGCCCAGGATATGATCGATCAGGCATGTGAAGAGGTGAGAAGAATCTCCCACAATATGATGCCCGGTGTATTACGATTAGAGGGATTGCAGGGTGCGGTCGAGGATATAGTCACTCAACTGGAGCAGACACATGGCCTGCAGGTATTCGCCACCATTGATTTTGATGATCAGAGGGTCAATGAAGTACAGGCTCACATGATCTATCGAATACTGCAAGAAGGCATAAACAATATCGTCCGCCACAGCCATGCCACAGAGGTAGTGATCCAGCTGATGGAGTATGATGATCATCTCCATCTCCTGATCGAAGATGACGGTGATGGTTTTGATATAGAGAAACAAGCCAGTGGATTGGGACTCCAGTCCATACGATCCCGGGTAGCTTTCCTAAACGGCGACCTGGACATCAATTCGAATAAAGAAGGTACTTCCATGCATATTAATGTTGCAATATGAATTCTAAAATCAGACTGGTACTGGTCGATGATCATCAGCTCATTCTTACCGGATTGGAACAAATATTTTCAAATCACGGTGATCTGGAAATATTGCAGACGTTTACAGATGCTGAACTGGCCTTTGATTATTTGCAGAAGAATGAGGTAGACATTCTGGTCACCGACCTTGATATGCCAAACTTTACCGGAATTGATTTAATCAAGGAAATCAGGAAAATTAAACCTAACCAAAAGATCATTGTGTTGTCTATGATTGATCAGGCCTCGATCATCAATCGAATGATTAAGTATGATATCAATGGATTCCTACTAAAAAATGATGCACAGACAGAACTGGCAGTTGCTATAAGGAAAGTGGCAATTGGTGAGATATACTACAATAAGGAAATTCGATCCTTGCTCTTCACCCAGGAACCTGAACAGCCCATCTCCAAAAAGAGAATCCCCAGGCTTTCAAGGCGGGAGAAGGAAGTGTTGCAATTAATCATGCAGGAAAAAACGACTCCCGAAATTGCAGAGGAATTATTTATCAGCAAGGGTACTGTGATCAGCCACCGACGACACATTCTGTCAAAACTCGGGGCCAAAAATATCGCTGGAGTGGTTCGGATAGCACTGGAAAATGGTCTGATTTAGGGACGGACTGTTCCCATTTCACTAATAGTTTAATAATTGTACATATATTTTATGTTCACTTAATATGATCTACGTTAGGTCCTCGAATTGTATTCTGTACATTTACCCTCCAACTGTAAAGGATATTTATCATGTATGTGAAATGCCTGGCACTCCTTGCCATGACCTCAATGACGCTGTACTTGTCGGGGCAAGAATTTCTTATCAAGCCCTACCTGCAGAATGCTTCTCCATCCTCCATTACCATCATGTGGGAGACTTCCTCGGGTGATCAAAGTACTGTAGAATGGGGACTGACCGAAGACCTGGGAAATATAACCGAAGGAATTGCTTTTGATATCAATTATACAGAAGCCAGAGTCCATGAAGTGACTATAGATGGATTACAGAAATTCACCTCCTACTATTACCGGGTAAAAACAGGTGATCTCGTTTCTGACATGTATAAATTCAAGACACCACCCTTTGGATCCGATAACCGATCCTTCAATATGATCGCCATGAGTGACATGCAAATTGATGGTCGAAATCCAGGAAAGTTTAGGGAAATCATTAATGAAGGTGTTTTCGAATACCTTAAGCAAGAGCTGGGAGAAGATGTTCCGGAAAACCTGGCCCTTGTGATGATTCCGGGTGATCTGGTCGGAACAGGAAGCAACTACACGCATTGGCACGATCACTTTTTTGGACCATCCCAGCCATTGTTTGCCGAAGTACCTGTGTATCCTGTATTGGGAAATCATGAACAGAACTCAGTTTTCTACTTCAAGTATTTTAGCCTGCCCAAGAATGGAACGCCAGCGTATGATGAACACTGGTGGTATAAAGACTACAGCAATACCCGCATTATTGGCCTGAACTCAAATGACGGATA
>JAUILM010000625.1 GCA_030432855.1 Bacteroidia bacterium | reverse complement strand
TCATTGCAGTCCTTCCATTTCATACTTCAATAAATCTCAGGCCCCGGCAAATGCGGGAAATAACAGCAGAACAACTGGAAATGATGGAATTGGCCGAAGGAGAAATGATTCAGTATGCCCTACATGCCTGGTTTTTAAAACGTGACAGACGCGGATCACTATCAGTGGACGTCCAGGATCCAAAAAAGACCAACATACTCCTGGGAGATGCTGGTATATCCGTTTATGATATCGAGCATTATTTACCTGAGGAAATGGCGAAAATACTTGAGGTGGATGCCGTAGTGATGGGGACATTTGAAACCAACAAGCCCATGTCTGAGGAAGCAGCCGTTGCCTTAAATCTGATCTTTGGAGTATGGGGAAAAACCAACGCTGCCATGATCAATCTATCCATTCACAATGGTGCTGATGGAATGTTGTTGGTAAACTACAATAAAGGGGTATCGAGATCTTTTGGAAGCACACCGGGCGAACTTGTGAATACATTAATGCGAAAAGCTTCACGGAGAATTGCCTATACCAGATAACAGTTGAGAGGCATTGACAATGCTAGTGTTGTCATTATTAAATAAGCATACTTAAGGTGAAGTCATTTTGGATTTTAGCAAAGCATTAAAAGCGAAGTGTAGCAGCGCTCCATGAGCTTTTTATAACACAGATAAAATGCAAAGGGCGAATCTTCGAGTATGCCAATTTAGTAATTGCAACACTAGTGAATGCCTCCTCACTTTGGCACCCAAGTCCAACCGTCCTTCACCTTGTCAACATGACCTAGCCCCGGGAATGGAAAATGAAAACTCTGGACCAGCATATTATTGTTATACGCTTCCTCAAGCATGAATATTCTCGACTTGCGAGCCAGGTCTTGATCCAGATCATAGACTGTTTCCCAGTCTAAATGGCGTATATGTAAAGGGTGCAACCACGTGTCAGAAATATACAATAGTTGCTCTCCTTGAGATTGAAGAGCCACGCTTAAGTGGCCGGGAGTATGACCCGATGTCTTTATTAGTCGGACACCCTTTACAATTTCCTCCTCGTTCATGCCTACTAAATAAATATTCTCGTCTTTTAATGGTGCAATGTTTTCATTAATAAAATACCGAAAAATAGAAGGTTGTTGAGAGGACTTACCTCCCATCCAATACTCCCATTCATCCGCATGTGCATAAATCTTTGCATTAGGATACAAGAGTTGGCCGTCACTACTATATACCCCACCGATATGATCAGGGTGGAAGTGTGTAAGTATCAGATGCGTTATGTCATGCCCATCCACACCGACCCTTCGTAGTAGTTTTTGAAGTCGACCTTCTAGCTTAAATTGTTGTCCATTAATTTCCTGAGCTTGCTCCATATAGCCTACTCCCGTATCAATCAAAATTTTATTTGATTCATATTCCAGAAGGAGACCTATGTACGGAGAAGGAATTCGTTCCAGGGCCTGTCCATATTCTATTAATTCCCTAACAAGAATTTCCTCATCTACATTTCTAAAGAAATCCTGACCTCTGTACACAAAATCCATGTCATACAAGAGAGTGCATTTTATATCACCCAAAGACACTTGATGTATATAATTAGGATCCATTGCATTCAATCGTTTAAATGGTGACATTTCAATCAAGAAGGCTGCTGAAATTCCCGGTAAAAATCTTGTAAACCGCCTTCTTTTCATGTCACATAGATACTACTCAAATAATACATTCAAAATAAAGTACTATTTGTGAATGACATTTTCATTATCTGCAACCATAGTCCTGAGATTAGCAACCAGAATCCCATTGCGGATCATGTGGAAGAATTATCCCGTGAATGGTTTAGATAAAACGCAGGAAATACTTTTCGAAATCGTCTGGACATTTCACAGCAAATATCCAATTGATGCTTAGAAACAGGATGTTTAAATTTTAGTGAGATGGCACGGAGTAGAAAGCCTCGTCGTTTCACTCGCTGACCAGGAATAAAATAAATTGGATCTCCTATTACAGGATGATGGATTGCCATAAGATGACGGCGAATTTGATGTGTCCTACCGGTCTGCGGAGATACCCACAGTAAATTGTAACAGTCATACTTCTGCGATTGGCGACAGCATAGTACCTGATAGTCAGTCACAGCATTCTTTCCATCCAAAGGTACTTGCACGGATCCAAAGGCAGGCATCTTACCCAATGTACCTGCTAAATACTCTTTTTTGACCTGCTGTTGCTTAAAAGCACTACTGAGATCTTGCAGTGTCTTGCGATTTTTAGCAAACAACAAAACTCCTGAGGTTGCAAAATCCAGGCGATGGATTGCTCGCGGAAATGGAAGCGCATCCAGTTGTCCTGATCGCTCTGCCAGTCTTGCTACTGCATGTTCGGTGGTGCGAAGTGTGTATCCATTGGTTAGCAGTCCGGCTGGCTTATCAACTGCCAGGAGAAAATCATCTTCGTAGAGTATATCTATCGGATGGGCAAAATCGGGTACTGCAGCATTGTCCTGAAACAAAGTCAGTATCTCACCCCCATGCAACCACTGACCAGACGACGAAACCTTCCCATTACAATGGACGAGTCCTTTTGAAATGGCCTTCTTTATACCTTTTCTACTGGTAATGACCTGAAATGCAGCCGCCGCATAATCAGACAGCCGAATGGGTCTGATTTGCGGCGGAACTTAATCTCTTTCAGTGGATACAATCCTACTTTTTCAGATTTGCTTCTGTATTGATATGTTCGTATCCCCAGGGTGCTCTTTGAGGACGAGATAGCATTGCGTTTGCTTCTGCATCATTCTCAAATTGCTCATTCTTTGGATCCCACATCAGTTTACGATCCAGCTTCATAGCAATATGACTAATCAGACAAGCGGTGCAGGTACGATGACCGATTTCGGCTGGAGAAATTGGTTGCTTACGACTCTTTATGCAGTCCAACCAGTTACCGTGCTGCTCATCACTCTTGTATAGATGTATCTCATTTTCTCCAATCTCAGAGGTGAGAATGGATCGATCACTGGCATCCAGCGCCTTGGCACTGGCCTCTGCTGCTACCGGATCACTAGCTGTTGCCTGATAATTTCCTCTGGATACGAAAATCCATCCATCGCTGCCCTCATAGCGGATTCCATTAGTATATCCTCCACTGATAAACATCATGATATCATTTTCATAGGTGGCTTTCACCATAAAGTCGCCATGCACATTCCACAAACCACTTCTGGGAAATTCTGCAATGGCTTCAACAGCAATAGGACCTGTATACTCGGTATCCATCCCCCAATGTGCGGAATCAATATGATGTTGTCCCCAACCCGTAATCATACCGGCACCAAATTGCTCACATCGCAACCAACCCGGCCGGGAATAACCCTCCTGTGGATGAACCCGGGTCTCTGTATAATAAGCTTCAGGTGTGGAACCCAACCACATATCATAGTCCAGGTTTTCCGGTATTGGCATTTCCGGTACCTCGGGACCAGGAGGATCACCAGGCAAACCGATGCGCACCGTATGCAATTTTCCAATCCTTCCGTTGCGTACCAGCTCAGCCGCTATCCTAAACTGATCGCTGGATCGCTGCTGTGTACCGACTTGCAGAATAATGCCTTTTTCCTTAATCATATCGGCCATTGCTCGTCCCTCAGCTACGGTCAGTGATGTAGGTTTTTGCAGATAGACATCCTTTCCAGCCATTGCAGCTTCCATCGCAGGCTGTGCATGCCAGTGGTCCGGTGTACTAATGACGACTGCATCAATGGCATCATCGAGTAGCATCTCCCTGTAGTCCTGATATACTGCGACATCGACCATCTTGTCACTGCCCCGATTTTCCTTGTACCATTTTTCTACCAGCTCCTTGCCCTCTTTTGCCCGCTTCATATCTACGTCGGCAACTGCTACCACGCGAGCCACATCATACTGCATGACGCCCGGGAGGTCGTGACCTCGGGCAATTCGGCCACAGCCTATTTGTCCTACCGTGATTTTATTACTTGGAGCGTTTTTTCCAAAGACCGAAGCAGGAACAATCGTTGGCACAGCTATCATTCCGGTAGCAGCCAGGGCAGACTTTTTTAAATAAGATCGTCTGC
>JAUILM010000624.1 GCA_030432855.1 Bacteroidia bacterium | reverse complement strand
CCATTTCTCTGTCCCGTAGATCGTCCAGCCCGTCAAATCCTCTCCGTTGAACAGTGATTTTTGTGCCTGAATAGTTTGGAATGTCAATAGTGCGAATGCAATCAGCAGTGTTTGTTTCATCCTCAGATTTTTATTTGTTTTTGCGAAGCGGGAAGGTAGTGATTAATTTGGACCTGTCCGATAAGTGAAACCGTCTCCGTTTAATTCGGTCCCAGGTTCCAGGTCCCAGGTGCCGGGAATTTTTCTGTTTTGCAGTTTCATGCAGCAGTTTATTCTTTCGCTTTCCTTGGGAAACGAAAAAGAAAGTCCAAAAACCTTTCTGTCTAAACTTCAAACACCGGACACCCAACTTCCAGCACTTAACTTATAACTGGATCACACCCACAACTCAAACCTTCAGTAGCCGAAACTTTAGTGTAGGTTACCACACCCACAACTCAAACTCACACCCACAACTCAAACTCACACCCACACTATAGCTACCTCTTCCCTCGATAGGATTTTTTACGATCACTCCGACCTCGGTTACCTTGATTTCTGGGTTTTCGCCCTCCGCGGGACCGTCCACCTCTCGACTTGGAGCCACCTTTGGGGTCCCACTCCGGACCGGGCTCAAAGCCCTGTGGTAGGGGGATCTTCATGACCTCGCGCTCGATTAGTTTTTCGATACGGGCAAATTTGTACATATCGTCCGTATTGATCAGCGTGATGGCTACGCCAGTGGTGGCAGCCCTCGCCGTTCGACCGACACGGTGTACGTAATCTTCTGCGTCGTTGGGTACATCAAAGTTGATGATGAGGTTGATGTCCTTGATGTCGATACCTCGGCTCAATACATCCGTGGCGACCAGGATTCTTGTCTTTTTTGATTTGAATCGGCGCAAGACCTCTTCGCGTTCATTTTGTTCCAGGTCAGAGGAAATCCCTTCTGATTCATTGCCACCTTCTTTTAAGGCGCGGACGATCTCGGAAACCTTTTTCTTGGTGGAGCTGAAGATCAGGATGCTGTTATAGTCCGGCTTATCTTTTAATAGCTCAACGATCAGTCTCGATTTCTGAATGTTGTGTACCAGATAAGCTGCCTGCAGTACTCCTTCTGCTGGTTTTGACAGGGAAAGACTGATTTCGGCGGGCTTATCGAGTATGGTCTTTGCCAACTTCTTGATCTTGGGTGGCATTGTGGCAGAAAACATCAGATTCTGCCTTTTCTTGGGTAGGAATGAGATGATCTTTTGAATGTCATCATAGAATCCCATATCCAGCATACGATCCGCTTCATCGAGAATAAGATGCTCGACATTATCAAACTTTACATATCCAAGGTTCAAATGTGAGATCAATTTGCCAGGTGTGGCCACAATTATATCGGCACCTTTGGTTAGTGCTACCTTCTGTTGATTCCATTCGGAGCCATCGCCTCCCCCGTAAATCGGAATCGATTCGACAGGAACGAAGTATGCAAATCCCTGAATCTGCTGATCAATCTGTATGGCAAGCTCCCGCGTGGGGACGATGATCAAAACTTTTATGTGCCGGTGATCTGCTTTTTCCGATAGAATGTGCAATACAGGTAAGAGAAAAGCGGCTGTTTTGCCGGTACCAGTTTGGGCACAGGCCAGGAGGTCTTCACCACCTACGATTTTTGGAATTGCCTGCTCCTGAATTGGAGTCGCTTCCTCAAATCCCATATAGGATATGGCTTCAAGGATAGATGGGTGGAGATTTAAGGCGCTAAATTTCATGTATGTCTTAAAATGATATTTTCTGCGGCAAAGATACTTTTAATTCCGGAGGACAGGATTCCGCTATTGTGTTCCTCTAGATTTCATTCATTTCGTCGGTACAATGTTACTTCGGCAAACTGCTGTACTGACTGGTACGATTCCTCAATAATGGCCTGCCACTGTGGTACTGGCTCCCGCAAAACTATATAAGCCGGGTTGGTTTTGATGATCCTTTCTAACTCTGAATTCCGATCAATCTCATAGGCCTCCGCGAGATCATCTTTATATAGTAACGAAGTATGAACATATTTTGTTGGAATTTTGGTTCCGGACAAGAAGTACAGTATATTTTTATCATTGGTATAGACGTAATCATTTGTATCAGTATCGGCTCTGATGATTGATGCTATTTCTTTGGTCGGATCATTTTTCTTGAACAATTGCAAGTACTGACTGCCATTTGAAATCAATGCCGCAATGATTATAGCCGCTACTACTTTCCTCAGACTAAATCTGATACTATTTAATTTGCTCCAAAATTGTGGAACGAGTCCGGCAACGAGACAAAATGGGGGTAGAAATTGAATGTAATAATGAAAGTATAATTTACCCGTTGACAGGATTCCCAACCAGGCCAATAGAGACCACCCGCTTAGAAGGATCGCCGTTTCTTTTTCTATGTGAGATCTTTTAAGGAGAAAATATAAGCTGTAAAAATAAGCTAGTGAAATAGGGGCAAAGGAAAGAAAGTATTCTCCAAAAAAACCAAGCGCTTTTCCCATTGAAAAATCACTGGCATACTGAGATGGAATTGTGTAGGTCGCAAACACGTACGCATCCAAATGATTGGCTGAATAATATAGAAAAGCCACTATCGTGTAGGGCAGCAAGAATCCGGCAAAAGCAATAGACCAATGAGTAAGCCAATTTTTCCAGGATATCCTGCGAAATAAGTCAAAAATGACAAATGCCAATATGTCAAAAACGATATGATATTTAAACAAAAATCCTACACCGAGAATTAGACCTACTATAAAATACTGACTAAGTTTATTGGATTGCAGAAGTACCCATAAAGCCAGAACAGAGCATAAGACAAAATAAATTTCTGTATTGGCACTCCATCCCCATTTATGCAAAGAAATCAGCCATAGATAAAGAGTCCCGGCAATGAGGCTTTGCCATCGATTTTGAAACAGTTGAAAATATATTCGGTACATTAGAAATCCCGTACTTCCAATAACCAGGGCTGTCATAAAACGGATAAACCAGACACTTTTAATGATTGAAAGGAAACCATAAAAGACCCCATATATACCAATAGGTTTTACATCTAATGTCCCCACATACGGTAGGACTCCTTGCATCCATTGATCGGCAATGATAATATAGGTGGATTCATCATGGTCGATCACAACGGGTAAGAAGCTTGTAAGCCGGAAGAAAACTGCCAGCAAACAAAAGATCAGAAATATGGTACTATGCTTGAAGTGATACATATTGTGGGAAAGGATGTGAAAATATCAAAAATTTCTCCTCTGACGGATTCTAGCAGTCGATAAGGATCCTAGTTAAGGTTGCGTTAAGGCGTTGGTAGGCGAAAGAACACGTCGTTGAAAGCGTTCAACTACTAAATGCGATATTTGCATGGTAAGATGTGCGACATTTGGGATGCAAGATGAAGTGCTATGGCATGATTTGGGTACTAAGCAAACCAAACATTAGCCCTGATCTCCACATTAAGGATATAGAATGACTCAGAGAGCACCTGCACGATTGTTTAAACTGGTCCTGTGGACACTGGGCGTGTTGGTGCTACTCGTTGGTTTGCTCTATGTGTCACTACAGTTTCAACCCGTTCAACAATATGTGGTAAACAAGATTACTGATAGACTCAGTAATACGCTGGGAGCTCCAGTGTCTATTGGTAGAGTGGATATAGAATTTGTCAAGACACTCGATGTACAGGATATATATATTGAAGATCTCCAGGGAGATACCCTACTATTTGCATCATCCTTGAAGGCCGATATCAGTTTGTTCTCTTTTTGGAAGAAAGAATTCTTTATCAATACAGTCACTCTTGACGGTGCCAAATTGGATATGCATAGGGAAAAGGAATCGGAAGATTTTAACTTTCAGTTCATTATAGATGCATTTGCCTCCGACACAAAGGATACCACGGCTTCGAGCTGGTCATTTGGAATAGAGAAGATAAAGTTGAGTAATTCGCTGGTGAGAAACTTCGATGTGCGCCAGGGGACAGAGTTCGAAGCGGACCTTGGATTGCTACTGTTGTACCTTGATCAACTAGACACTGAAAATCAGTCGGTGAACGTTCGACAGATTGGTATCGCTG
>JAUILM010000623.1 GCA_030432855.1 Bacteroidia bacterium | reverse complement strand
ATATTTCCTGAAATGTAAAATCCACAATACCTTCACCTCCTTGATTCACAGGAAGGTATAAAGTGCCTACGATGTAGGCCTTAATTTGTTGTTGAATAAAAAAACGGTCACTTTCTACAAGGGAATCTCCTTTTATTCCAAAAGAAATTGATGCAGTACCGGGAATTACGTTTCTATTTATTCCAGGTGTGAATTCGATGCCACCCGCAGTTAAGTGGATTTTTTTGTCATGGGTAGTCTGGTACTCCTGACATAATTCATATACAAAATCCTTCAAACGAGCCAGGGCAACACCTGCATCCCGGCGATCAGCAATCTCTGTACCTCCTGCATGGTCACGCTGACCTGTCAGTGTCCATCGCATACCATAGTCGAATGCCAGTTCTGTGCAATCATCGGAGCTGTATTGAAACGTACCGACGGTAATCCTGAGTCCTTTAAATCTGGACTGGAGCACGAGATGTCGCATCTCCATGTTAAAGCGCAGAGCTGCTTCTTCCGAATGATCACCAGTAAAGGTGAAATCCTCCTGATGAATACCCATGATAATCTCTACCTGGGTCAGTGGAATTTTTAGATCCACCAGTTTAATGCCTTGCTCGATATGTCGCTCATAGGTATTTGGTGAGAAAAAATGGGTGGGCTCATACGGCAGATCTATAGATTTTTGATCTCCATCCAATACTAAAGCATTGGCAATATCGATACGCCCTCCGGCCTTGGCATCACCCAGTAAGACGAGCAACTGATTGAGCTCTTCCTCAAAAAGCTGACCCTCATTATTTCGCATTCCATAGATGTCTGCTATTGATGCCAAACCAGTCACTGCTGCACTACCGGGCATCGAGACATGGTTGCCTGTGAAGGTCATTTCCTCACCAATGAATGCTGAAACCATACAACATCTTTGTGTGTGGGGATATGTAGTATCGAAGTGGTAGAATCTATCTAAGTCGTGTAACATCTCAGCAACCTCAATACCGGAAAGGACTCCCAGCCTGCCATCATATTTTCCTCCATCCTTTACAGTGTCTATGTGCGAACAAATGCATATGCTATGCCTGGTGATTTGTCTCAAATAAGACATGTCTGATTTGCTGGTCTCGAAGGTTTCCTGATCTATTAATAAACCATGAAGATTTCCCACCTGATCCACAAATACCTTTAATCCGGCCCGATTCATCTGCTGGATACAATCAATCACAGCCTCATTGAAGTGCGGGTTCAATGCACAGGCGTCAATCTGACCTTCTTCATTTTTACTAATTCGTGCTAATCTTTGTATTCGCTCCCGGAGTCTAAAACTAAAACCGAAAAGAAGGTTAAGTTCCCGTACGTCTGATATACCAGCGCTAAGATCCTCACCTTCCATCAGGCGTTCAGACAGCTCCTGGAGGGAAATACTGGTTGATATGACGTCAACCAGATTTTTTAAAGGTTCGAGTGCATTCTCGGCACGAATGGCATCTTCTCTTATAATGGTCGCCAGCCCGGTAGTTCGTTCAATAGATGAAAGTTGCTGAAGGACTTCAACCACTTTTTCGTCCTGGTTTTCAGACCGGGCTTCTATAAGGTCCGCTATCAGATGCCTAATGGAATCACCATGACCCGTTCTGGACAGCTGTATTTGGTATACGGATTGATCTTCGGAAGGCAGATTGTTGGCATAGGTCCAGGTGCTTGGATCACCAATAGAACCCTTCTCAGCTTTATTCAGAATGGTGATCAGCGTATTATCTGTCTTCATCTCAGCCCCGGGACCTGACTGAAAGTATCTGGTATAGGTTTTCAGCTGCAGGGGAGTGAGGTGGTCTGGTCTGATCAAGAATCGACCCAGTAACGGGGCCTCTAAAAGGAGGGATTCTGATGCGTGGAGATATCTTCTCAATTGGGGGACCGTGAAAAATTCATTCCGATCGGTGGTCAGATCAATGATCAATTGACTGTTGGTGTTATTTTGAGGGTCCCAGAATTGCACAAATGTGAAAATGTGACTTCGCGCATTGACGAACTGGATGGTTTTTTGGTGAGAAATGTTGAAATGTCCTGTACGTATTTGCTCCAAAGTGGGATCTACAATAATACCAGCCTCCTTCAGCAATGTCATCTGAATGTGGTTCTGGAAGCTTATCCGGTGAAACATTCGGTTTTCTAAAGTCAATGAATGAGGTCTTGCCTGATGGTCCTTAGTAGTCAGGGCTTCCTCTGACATATCCTTTTCCATGATCATTCCACGGGAGATGGCATACATAGGTAGCCCTAACTCCACCAACTTACGAATCGTGATATCACACTTCATACCGCATCCATATTCTGAAATGCTATAGGGTAGAGGTTGGTAGTTAGAAACCAGATCGAGAATTTTTTGCTGCTCTCCCAGCAGTGGAAGACCGGAAATTCTGTCCAGTTCGATTTCTAATTCTACCTTTTCCTTAAGAAGTGATTTGCGCATTTGTAAGTATGTTCTGTACGGGTCAGATCGCGATATGTCTGACGCAGGTTCTACGAATCCAATATACAAAAACGAGATCCCAAAACGCATCAGTGGCTGGTTGACATCCGATTAGATAGGGGTGCAAAATCATCCTTCGGTCTGATACCGGTCATGCATTTTTAGAGCTATTTCATTGATTATTAGGAACATGAATTGATAACCAATCCTAAGAATTATGAGTCTGACTATTAAGGAAATAATGAGCGCACCCGTCACCAGTTGTACTATGGATACGAACGTGGGCAAAGTGCGTGACCTCATGAAGCTAAAGGGGTTCAGTGCGTTGCCGGTCGTGACAGTGACTGATGAGGATATACAGGTAGAAGGAATTGTGACTTATCGTGATATCGCGGGAGTTTACGATGACAACGTACCAGTCACACAGGTGATGACACAACGCATCAAGATCGTAGAACCGGATACGGATGTGCAGCGGGCGGCACACTATATGTCAGGTGCAGAAATACACCATCTGGTAGTAAAGCGGGATGGGCGAATTGTAGGGATGGTTAGTTCTGCCGACTATGTGGCTTTAGTGGCCAGGTACGGACTGGGAGACTAGAAAGCGCAGGGCTATTAACCACCATTCTTCTTTAATGCTGTAGTGCTGGTACTCAGTGACGGAGCAATTTTTTCAAAATCTTCCAATAATTGATGCATCAGGAGGCTGTCCTGTGCTGCCAGATTTGTCATTTCGGTAGGGTCGTCATGTAAATCATACAACTCCCAGGGGCCACCATTCATACGTACCATCTTATGATCCCCGCTGCGAAACATTCTAAATGCATCAAGCCCGGAAACAAAGTAGTTCGGATCCGGTCGATCTTCACCTTTAAAGACAGGTAGCAACGAGTTTCCGTGGTAGGGTAGGGTGGGATAGCCCTGGATACTGTCCGGGTAATCAATCTCAAGTAGATCTAAAAATGTGGGTAACAGATCTACAACATGTCCCGTCTCATTGGTTATCGAATTAGCCTCAATGACACCGGGCCAGTAGGCAATAAAGGGAGTTCGACATCCTCCCTCATGACCAGCCTGCTTGTATTGTCTGAAAGGAGTATTACCTACATTGGCCCAGGTCGAGCGAAGACACCAATAGGAGTCTGCGGTACCAGGTGGTACATCCGGGATCTTATTACTGTAAAATGGACAGGCACCGTTATCTACCAGAAACATGATCAGCGTATTCTCAAGAGCTCCTTCTTCCTCCAGTTTTGCCAGGACCCGTCCGATGTTTTGATCCATCCGATCAATGATAGCAGCATAAACCGCCATTTCCAGATCCAGGAGGTCTTTTTGATCATCGGATAAAGTATCCCAGGTGTAATAGTCAGTATACTCAGGAATGAGTGGCCCCCGCTTAGTGTTCAAATTACCTTCCGGTTTACTAAGCTGTGTATGGGGTTCAATGACACCGAGTGATTTCATTTTCCGAAATCTTGCATCACGAACTGTCTCCCATCCTTTCAGGTATTTCCCACGATATTTGGCAATGTCTTCGGGTCGGGCCTGCAGTGGGTAGTGAGCGGCATGATAGGGTAGATATAGAAAGAAGGGATCGTCACCCTTGTCAAAACCTTCATCAAGCCAATCC
>JAUILM010000622.1 GCA_030432855.1 Bacteroidia bacterium | reverse complement strand
CCGCCAGTGAATTTGCCGGGTCGACAATACTTACTCCATCTACATTCAATCTATAAACGTAAATATCTTGCTCGAGCGGCCCCACTGTCAGCGTCCAAATACCTGAATCGCCCCTGGTAAAAGGAATCTGCTGATACCCACCCGAGAGGGCCATTGTCAACATACCCGGTGCCAAAGCCACCGATTTTGCTTCAGGTGCCAGCAGTTTAAATGTCACAGATCTATCGTTGTGGACTATGGGTGATATCACCCCGTCACCATAAGGTATGGGAAGATTTACCGTGATACGATGAGGGTCCCAGTCCAAATTGACATGCTCTTGCTGAGCAGCTAGAGTACCCACTAGAAATGGTAAGAGTATAATTAGAACAATCAGTTTTCTCGATCTCATACAGCAATGTTTTTACGCCCTTGAAATCAAAATACAAGAAATCGTCAAATCTCTTTCATAAAAGGAGGCGCATCATCAAAGGAAATACAAAGAAAAACAAGCATGACTCATTGATTTTAAGTAATTTATAAAAGTCCTTTCTACCGATCCAGTCCCACTATCCGCATTTACCCAGCACATTTCTAACATTTAAATCTATACGTATGAAAAAGTTATTTTCTACCTACCTATTCTGTATGTCCCTTCTAGTCGTGATGGGACAATCACAAATTGCACTTGTAGATTACATGAAAGTACCCGAAGGAGGCAATGCAGCCTACGAAGCTATGGAGAAGGAATTATGGAAACCCATGCATCAGGAGCTCGTCGATCAGGGAGCCTGCGAAGGTTGGTTTTTATATAGTATACCCTACCCTGGAGGAACGGATGCCGAATACCATTATGCCACCGTCAGACTCTATTCGGATATAAGTCAGATCGAAAGTCCATTAAGTAATCTCGAAGAACTTTTTATGAAAATCCATCCTAATATGGATGTTGCAGAAATGACCGAAAAAACGCTCTCATCACGTGATCTGGTAAAAACATACCGGGCCTCCAGTTGGAAATCTGTTATGAGCGAAAGTTTGGATGGTCCTTCCAACCTGATCCAATTGGTATACTTCCACGTACCAATGGCTAACTGGACGGCGTATCAGGAAATGGAAGAGAAATATTTCTTACCGACACATATGAAGGAAATTGAGACCGGGTATCGATATGGATGGGCCGGCTGGATGATGGAAAGACCCATGGGTATGAATCATCCCTATCAATTTATCGCTGTCGACCATTACAAAGACTGGGATCAGTATACGAAGCAAATTCCCGAAGATCTTTACGAGGGCGTGTTTGCCGGAGATGAACTCGAAAAAAGGAATGAGATATTTTATGAGACAGTAAAACTAGTCAATCTGGAAGAGTGGCATTTAATAGACTATGTGATGGAGATGCCGCTGGGTTCAGCCGGAAATGAATAAACTGATGCAGGTGATCCGGAGCTCCTGCCGGATCACCTACCCCCAATCTCACAGATTCTCTTCATTATAGTTACAACTTTTCTAAACCCAATCAGACCATTTGATCGTCTCACCGGTTTGCATCGCCTTATTTGCCAAAGCAACACTAATAGCGCTGTCACGACCACTTTCATAACTCACAATGGGCGTCTTGTCATCAAGGATACAAGATGCAAAATGTGCCAGGGCATGTATCGTTGGTTCAGCGTCCTCGTGACCTGCCTGGGCATCATAGATCAATATGGGCTCACCCTGCTTTAGCTGTGCAGTTGCTCCTGAGACCGCATCTACATCGGCACTTTCATTTGACATGGCCATCATGTAAGTGGGTTCGACCCAAAGTCTGGCCTGATATCCCTCGCCACGTACTATTTGAATCGTTGCATTCTTACCATAGAACTTCATCTGAAAGCCCATTTGAGCATTCGTAGTTAGACAGGTGCAATCTACTTTCAAACCATCCTCAAACAGGAAATGAGCATGAATATTGTCAAAGGTTTCTCTACCATCTTTCCAATAGTCGATACCTCCAAATCCTTGTACCTTTATGGGATGACTTTCCGTTATCCACTGTACAATATTCATTTGATGCGATGATAACTCAGCCATCAATCCACCTGAGTACTCGCGATACATTCTCCAGTTGATTAATCGCTCTAATTTAGGGTCGGATACGGGACGTCGCCAATCACCATTTCTATTCCAATAGCACTCCACATGCGACAATGGGCCAAACTCATCCCCTCTTATTATATCCTTGACTTTCTGGTACAAGGGATTATATCGATGCTGATATCCCACCTGAAAAACTTTCGATGAGTTCTTAATGATCGGCTCCAGCGCCAGGGCATCCTCTATGGTAAGCGTCAACGTTTTTTCACAGTACACGTGTTTTCCCGCATCAATCGCATCACGCACCATTTGAAAGTGAAGATGTAGTGGAGTAGCGATGACCACCGCGTCAATCGTATTATCATCGAGGACGGCCTTATAGTCCGAGTAACCTTTTGCCCCTTCGGCTGCATATTTTAGTCCAGCTTCCAATCTATCCTTCTGAATATCACAACAGGCCACCACATCGACTTGCTCCAGTTTGCTTATCACCTTAATCAGTCCCTGACCCCGGCCACCTGTACCTATCAATCCAACCCGCACTTTATCAGCAAACCAGGCAGTACCAGGCAGTGACTCTTCTCCCAGCAATGGACCCAATCCAGTTACTCCAAGACCGGCCGCCATCGTCCACTTGGATGTATTTGTAAGAAATCTTCTTCTCGAATGATGCATAATCCTTTCAAATTTAATTTTCAATCAATTTGAAAATAATATAACTTCTGAGAAATTACGGAGCTCATGCTCCACAATGATTAAAATATGTGGAATTTACGAGGTGGATTCCTTCAGCACAAAAGTCCTGCAAACGAAGGAGCGAAATTCAGGATCAGCAGAATGCAACTAAAACTTTAACAGTACCGCTCCGGTCTTCTGACCGTCATTCACGTATTCGAAGGCCTTCTGCGCCTCATGAAGTGAATAATATCGATCGATCACGGGTGGATAGAGACCATTCTCCAGATATTCTTTCATTTTATCGATACTTCTCTGTTTATCTACTGGTATGGGAAAGATTACCTTTTGACCGCGGCCCAGCGGAGTGAAGAGTGCATAAAAAATGTTCTCCGAATGCTTCCCAAGTTCAGAGGAAATATAAATTCCTTGATCGGTCAGTATTTTCTTACACTTCTTGAAGGAACTCTTTCCCACTGCGTCAAATACAAAATGATACTGTTCTCCAGATTTCGTGAAGTCTTCCTTTTCAAAATCAAATACCCGAGCCGCACCCAACTCCCTGAGTAAATTTTGGTTTCGTGTGTTACCTACCGCATCGACATATACCTGCTTTATTGCCAACAATCGCAACAAAGCAGATCCTATGGCTCCAGTGGCGCCATTGACCAGGACTCTGTCACCGGAGTTTATTTTTACCTTATTCAAAATATTAAATGCATAATGGGCCCCTTCAATGCAAGCGGCCGCCTCATCCAGATTGACCGATGGATTTAACTTAGCCATAGGTTTCGAAGCGGACAATACCAGGAATTCTGCATGAGAGGAAAGGCCATAATCAAAAAATCCAAAAACATGATCCCCCGCTTTGAAGTTCTGAACTTGATCTCCCACTTCTACAACCTCGCCGGCAAAATCAGAGCCGGTGATGATGGTTCGGGGTTTAAGTAATCCTGTAAAAAACCTGGCAACAAAAGGACTGGCCTTGATCGTGGCACAATCTGTTCGATTAACCGAGGCAAAGTGCACTTTAATTTTAATGTCGTTGTCTCCTACAGTGTCTACAGGTAACTCTTCCAGGTCCACCACCTCAGGACCTCCGTATTTTCTATAGCATACCGCCTTCATTTCTTATTACCTTTTTCGATAAATACCCAGGTACGCCGACCAGGGTCCCACCGCTTTCTCATATTGTTTTGCCATCACTCGGCTGATCTGAGATAAATGGTTCAGATCATGAACGGTCCAGGTGGCCAGCAATTGTGACAGTTTTACTTTTCCGAAGGCAGGATGTGTGCCTTCTTTCTCCAGGTCGTTGGCATTCAGGTTATGTGATCGCAACTTGTGTAAGTT
>JAUILM010000621.1 GCA_030432855.1 Bacteroidia bacterium | reverse complement strand
CTTGCACATGGCTTCAAATCGATCCCGGCCCATATATACAGGATTAATCTTGTAGTACATTGATCTACAGCACATTGTGGGATGGTCTATTCTGATTTGTCGTATGATCTCTACCAAGTGTGTGGCTTCTTCTTCGTAACGTTTCCGACTTTTTAGAACCTTATGAAATCCCTGTTTCGTTATACCTATTGCTTCATACATCTTGTTTAAGCTCCAGGAATAATTAGCTCGATACTTCCAAAAATAAATCATCGTCTCTTGCCGGACTTTTTTTTAATATCCACACCATACGTCTGTTCTGCCAACTCAATCATCTTGTCCTTAAATTCTAGTTCAATTTGCTTTTGACCCAGCAGACGCTCTAATTCCGCAATGCGCTTTTGTAGGGCAAGTATCTTTGTCGTGTCACTTTTTGACTCTACGATCGTTCGTTCAGGTTTACTCATAGATCCATATTTTTTAAGCCAATTATATACTGCTGTATTGGTCACTTCATAGGTTTGACATACTTGTGAGACCGTCGTCTTTCCCTGCTCGATCTCTCGTACCTTCTTCAATTTGAAGGTATGGCTAAATTTCCGATACTGTCGTTCTTGACTGCTTTGTTTGAAACTCTTTGTGTTTGTACTCATGGTTAACTGCTTTTTTGATGATAAAAAGTGGTCAACCTATATCAGGCAATGACAGTGGGGAGTTGGGAGTTGGGAGTGGGAAGTGGGGAGTGGGGAGTTGGGAGTGGGGAGTGGGGAGTTGGATGTGGGGAGTTGGAAGTGTGGTCTGGCACCTCACAGCATCCTGAAAAAAAAACTTTGCACACCTGTCCCCTTCGCATGGGTTGGCTTCGTCACATAGGTGATTGATGCATACATAGTGGCATGTAAGAATTCCAATATGACGGGCATCAAAAGATAATGCACTATTTTGTTAACTACTAAATATTCAAAACATGAAAGAATTTATGATGATCTTCCTGGGAGCCGATTACGAAGAATTGGGACTTTCTCCCGAAGAACTCCAGATGCGCATGGGCAAGTGGTTTGCCTGGGGTGACAAGATGAAAGCACAGGGCATTCTACGGGGTGGGAACGCACTGCACGCCAAAGGTAAGCGCATTTCGGGACCGGATCGCGTAGAGTCAGATGGTCCTTTCGTCGAGTCAAAGGAGCTCATCGGTGGATACTACACCATCGCGGTAGATAGTTTTAAAGATGCGGCGGTAGTTGCCCAGGATTTTCCCGATTTTGACCTGGGAGGTACGGTAGAAATCAGAGAAATTATCCAGTTTGACCGAGAATAAACAAGAGCCGGTAATCGACCATCTTTTCAGACATCAGTATGGAAAGATGGTCGCTATTCTATCCAAGATCTTTGGACCCTCCCATCTGGAACTCATTGAGGATGCCATTCAGGATACCTTTATCCAGGCGTCCCTAAAATGGAGAACAGAAATTCCTGACAACCCTGAGGCATGGTTGACACAAGCCGCTAAAAACCGAACCATCGACCTCTTCCGTCAAATTAGTGCCCAAAAGGAGCGCAAAAACAAAATGATCCATGGCAGTGCCACCCTGAAAATAAACGACTTCTTCCTGGATCATGAGGTAGCGGATAGTCAGTTGCGGATGATTTTCCTGGCCTGTCATCCGGCATTTAAAAAAGAAGAGCAAATTGTGTTCGCGTTAAAGTGTATTTCAGGATTTTCACTGCGGGAAATAGCGGCCGCGTTATTGCAAAAAGAAGAAACCATAAAAAAGCGCATCGCGCGTACCCGAAAAAAGATCAAAGAAAAAGAGCTGCACCTTGACTACCCCTCTCCCACCGAAATCCATCATCGTCTATCCGGTGTACTTCAGATTATTTATTTGATTTTCAATGAAGGATTTCACTCTACTAAGGAACATGCCCTGGTGGATCGGGATCTATGCGGTGAGGCATTGCGATTGTGCAGACACCTGCTGCAAAAAAAGAGCCTCCGATCCGGGAGCGTATATGCACTTTTTGCCCTGCTCTGCTTTCACGCGTCACGCCTGGAGGCTAAAACAGCGGGGAAAAAAGTCATCGATCTGCGACATCAGGATCGTACGCAATGGTATCAACCATTAATTAATCTGGGACATGAAGCCTTCGAAAAAGCCTTCCAATTCCCCGATCAATCCATGTATCATCTGGAAGCCGCTATAGCCCGGGAACATATCATGGCCGAGAGTTTTGAAAAAACCAATTGGTCCAATATTCTGACGTTGTACGAAGAAATGTACACCTTAATGCCCACCACCAGTGTACTCCTTTCATTGGTCGCTGTGCACGTGCAGATGCATCAGTTGGATGCTGCCGAAGACATCTTACAAAAGGTCGATGCCGAAAAACTGGAGAAACGAAAGTACCTCTACCATGCTTCCTATTTTGAAGTCTATCAAAAGCAAAAAAGGCATAAAGAGGCTTTGCACGAAATTGAATTTGCCATTGCGCTTTGTCCTAATCAAATGGAGAAAGATCATTTGAGAAGGAAAAGGGATCAGGTAGTGGAAAGCAGTTGAGAAATTTGGGTATTGGTCATTTACAGTGGGTTTCTTAAATATAGAGTAAATTCATGTTCGTATGCTAATCTCTGTGTAATGCTAGATTGATTGAATTTAGGGCAATTTAGAATTGGATTTTATAATTCCAGATGCCTCCGGCGGCCAACTTTTTGCAGAAAAAGTTGGGCAAAACTGCCTGCTGTCAGCCTTGGTCGGTCACACTATATGCTTTTCCGCTATGCTCTATAAACTCGCGCATCATACTCCCTTGCAATTGATTCTTAGAGGTTAGTTCTTGCAGGTTCTTCGTGCTACCTCTTACTTTGGCTCATACAGTATAGAGCATGGCCGCTTCAAAACATATGTGCGACGCTCGCCCAATCCTGAAGGCAGGAATCTAACCTCATAAAAGCCGACCAAAATCTTATTAAGCCCTATCCCTAATTCCTTATACCCACTGAATTTGGCTAAGAGCCAATAATCAAATCAAGTCGATATCTATTTCTCATAAAGGCCCTGTAGATTAGCAGAGAAAGTGATTAAATGAGAGGTATTATCACATCATGCTATTTCCGTTATTCTCTTGCTGTCAAATTTCCAGATGTAATCTTTCTCCATCAATCAATATGTTGTCGTCCAAATCTGCGAAAATCTAGCCAAATGAATAGTCGTATTTCTTAATAATGTAACTTTCATATTTAGAAACAAGAGAGATGGATTGGTCATTGTAATAAGGTCTGTGGTCTCTGGTTCGATTAGAACTGTTAGATCTTTCCTTACTTGCGTCCAGAATATTATTGACTGATTCCATGTTGTACCCGAGTATGCTGGCCAGTTGCATTAAATCATCATTTAGATTCTCAGTTCGGATGATAAAATCCATAAAATTTTCCTCGACATCGTATTCTTCCAGCCTGTCTTCGGAATCAATGTTATTAAACTGCCTTCTGTAGGTGTACAGCCGTAGATATCTATACGTTAGGAAACCTGCAAACTCTGACATCCTATTTGTCTTATACTCTTCTCCAGTTGAATATTTCTCTGAAGATAATATCAACCTTAACCAATGTTTGAAGTTCTCAATATTATATGGGTCCGAATAAAGTCTTTTCCATAATGCAGGATCGGAAATTGGATAGTCCAAACCTGACCTTACCCCACCTTGCTGCTTTACTGCTTCTGAGTCATTAGAAAACACTCTGTCAGCATACACTAAACGCTGATACAGACCTCCTTCTTTTCCGCAGCCGAATGACCACAACGAGACATACCAATCCCATGGATTTCTAATATTTCCCACCTTTAATTTCCCTTCAAAATCACCAATCATATCTTTCGGGATCTGATCATAGCGATTATGTTTACCTACAATCTTGTAATTATCCTTAAAGATCCTGGATAGAATTTTCCTGGTATGGGTACAAGCAGTTTTATGTAGTTCGATGTAAATTACTTTATCCGTAATTAGCATATATATATCTTATTGCAGACGACTCTAAAGATCGTATATGTAGTCAATCCAGTAGTGTGCGGAAAGATAGTGATCTCTATTATCCTGGCCCAGGTACATAGATTG
>JAUILM010000620.1 GCA_030432855.1 Bacteroidia bacterium | reverse complement strand
TTTACAACTCGATGCCAATTCCAAGTTACTGGATTCGATCAGGTCGCAGACAGAAAGTGTCGAGGAAGAACTCGAACGTCAGCAAGAACTAAAAGATCAGGGATTTGCTAACGATGTATCATTGAATCAAAAGAAATTGGTACAGCTGCAAAAGCAGGAAAAGGATGCACTGGCTGAGCAACGGAAGATACAGAAGCAACGAAATGCGATAGACACAGCCGAGCAGATCGGATCCCTGATCACTGCATCGGCTAACATATACAAATCTTTTAGTCCACTGGGTCCTTTCGGTGTGGCGCTGGCCATTGCTGCGATTTCGACGATGTTCGGCACGTTTGCAGCGACGAAGATACGAGCAGGTAGAGCTGCACGGGCTTTTAAAGGTGGTCCTATCGGCAATTACCTGAATGGTGACCGCTCAGGTGGATTTATAGCACCTGGAGGTGCCAGCGATGTACCAGGCCGTGGAGATGGATACCGCATTGAGGGCACGAATTTACGGGTAGGCGGTGATGAGTTCATAGTCAGTGAGGGGCCTGCCCGGGAGCATGGAAAATTCCTGAAGAAACTCAACAAAGGAGCCTATAGAGGATTTCGGTTCGATAAACTGTTCATCCCGGATCACAGAGCCACAGTCGTACAGTTCGAAGAGCGTGAGTCGAAGATACAGGAGGCAGTGCAAAGGCGTCAGGAGAATCTGCAACGCACAGCCATTGAAAACGGCATCATCAAGGCAGTCCGAGAAAACACACAGCAGATTGTCGGGGCCCTGGATAGACAGAAGCATGTCACGTACCTCAATGAAAAGATTCGTTCAGTAGTGTCTGAGGGTGGGTCAGTGATTGAGATCATTGAGAAGGTGGGATAACGATAATTACCCGTTTTTAACCACCGTTACACATTGTAAGAAAAAAAATTGTGCGATGTGGAAAACTTTAACATATACGCCTGATAACACCTGTATGACATATTACAAATATCTACATCTAATGATACCAAATACGTATCCATCTGATAATTAGTACGATATGTAGTACTCCATAGTGATACGATATAGAGAAAAATAATCTAAAAAATCATTTAAATTTTATTCTCTATAATGTTGTATTTCAAATACATACGGATATGCAATTAACTTATTGGATAAGTTGAAATTTATGGTACAACTACAGTATCTTTACAGAGAATTAAAAAAGCCACATCCAAAAGAGGTCGAACGTGGCTTTTATTTTTTAACAAGTTGTGCCTTCGATTAGAATCGTAGCAGAAGAAATCGAAGGGCGTAGTTAACGGTACAAAGTTAACTTTTCTCCGTTAAACTCGCCATGATTTTTAGTTAAATCTCAGTCGACCTCCACAACTGACCTTGATCATTTTATACAATGAGTAAGGATTTTTCCGTAGTTAATTCCCAACGATCACTTAGAGTGAAAGTTGGAAGACTGATCAATTTAGATATCAATGGGTATCCTAATTGGTTAGTGGTCGTCATACTACTTATAGTATCTCTGACGGCCCTTCTCATTTTTGGGAAGTAACGTAAGTCGGGGTTCATGGTTTTAGATTTTGGTAAATCTTTTCGGTTTTTTATTGAATGTTCATGGAAATCATGGACCCCGCATTTTTTTAACCATTCCCTACCCCGGTAGGTTCGATTTCAATACAAACTGGCAATATCTCAGGTGTATTGCCTTCAACCATTCCATGTGCCTCACCTTGTCCCCATACTGGTTATGATGATCCCGGCATAGTGCCATTAGATCCAGTATACCATAGTCCCTTGTAGTACCGCCCATGCCTCGGCATTCGATATGATGAACGTCTTGAAATATCATTCCACATCCCGGGATCTCGCACTGTATCTCGTGAGGATCGATACCCACGGATGTATGGGCATCGATCACTATTTTGGTGTGCTTCTGCATTTATGAAGCCTTTGCTACTTGCATATTTTTACGTATCACATCCCATACTGCAGCAAGTTGTTTTAGGTGCTCCCACTTTTCCATAGTTCGTTGTAGTTCTTTCTTTGCTTGCTGGAGCTGCTTTTCTGCAAGTGCAGTGTCCACCATACAGTCTTCAAAATTCATGTACCGATGTCCTTCATTGTCTTGAATACTCACGAATGCCCTAATAGGCTCCTCACTATATTCTCTTTCAACGACAATAACCCTTATCATACTCCTGGCCTGCTCCTCCCTCCATTTTTCAGCAGCTTTTCCGTCATTCCACTCAAAGGCGTTGTGAAGTGCATGCTCTTTATTTCTTGCCTCATGTACTACGTATTTTGGCTTTAGACCACCATACTTTTCTTCAATCTTTCGTAATGCGACACCAACTTCATTTGGATCAACTTTGTCATGATAAAAGTTCTTTGGTATGGTCTTGAATTTATATTCTTCCATGTTATGTTTCTTTTGGTTAAAAAATTGGGAGTGGCCCTTTTTAAGACCACTCCATTTGAATTGAATTGAAATGAAATGAAGAAAAGTGGATTGAATAGGTACGATTCGAAGTGATGCAAATATTTGTTTTTATGGTTTTAAGTGTGTGGAGAAACCTGTTTATGGTTTCTCCACATGTGAGTCGACCTGATCGGAATTGATAAGAATCGATTCGAATTGAATTGATTAGAGGGCAATTGATATAAATATATCTTATGCTATTGTCCATTTTTAAAATTGGTGGAGAAACCTATCGGCTCCTCCACATTTGAATTGATGTGGTGCGAAACGAAAAGAAGTGATCCGAAAAGATATGGAGTGATCCAAATTATTTCTTTTTAGTTCTAGCTTATAGTCCTATTGTGATCAACTTCGAAAACACCATAGGATCCAGTGTTAGATTTACCGGGTCTACGCGCTCCAACACCTACCATACCACCTGCATTTAAAATACTTATGATTTCCTCTGCAGAATAATTGGTATATCGTATAGTTACTTCACATGACCACTCTCTGAATATCGCTCGACTGGACATATTAGCACTTCCATTTGGCAACCGTATTGGTTCTAGAAACATTTCATGCCTTCCGTGTATTTCAGTAAGAGCTCCGTGTTGACTATGACCATCTGGCACTATTAATACATTTCTACGGATGTCCGTCATATTATAGTCAAGACCCTTGCCTCCTTGTATCATTGCGTCCCTAAAAGCGACCGAAGGAATACCAGTTCTGACTTGATCTTCAAACAGATATAGAGTAGCCATATACTCTTTATGAAAATCCTTTTTCTTTCTGCCTGTCTTCGCCTTTTGTGTAACTTTATTTACAAGTTTGTCTATAGATTCTTCAGAGAATCTGTGGGATATCAGGGGCGTTATTCCAACGAGTGGCACTTTTATCACACTTACCCCTCTTGATTTTATTACGATTTCTTTTGCCATAGCTATTTTGTTTTTACTTGATAATATTTCTCCATTGGTTTGATTAGCTCATATCGCTCTATCCGGATCAATTCCCTGAGCACGTCTTCTCGATACAATCTATCCTCATCGATCTGCAGCCAGGCCTTAAATTCATCTTCGGCCATGTCGGAGATAATCGTGTCCTTGATGGAGTGATATGAGCTAACCGGGTCAGTCATTTCCTAAAATGGTACATCATCGTCAATCTCTCCGATGCCGTAAGGGTCCTTATCATCGGGATGCGGTACGATGATGGCATCTGGTCCGACTAGATTCGTCTTAATAGCCTCATTGACTTCCTTCATCCGTTCGCTAAAGAAATTGATCTGGTCCTGTACATCATATTTTATCTTTCCGTCCTCATCTGTGTATTGCATCCAATCTGGCCTGTCTTTCGGGTCTTCACGCGTATACATCGGTGGTACGTCCTCACCATCCTGTGTGACTTTCATCCATGGCTTATTGTTGAAAGTGCCGGTGGTAAACACCACGACTTTGGTCAGATCTATGTTTTCCATGCAGTTCAAGAATTTGAACGATGGTCGACCATTGAGCCAGTCCTGGAGTTGATAGGTGCCATTGTCATCTTCCAGCTCGATCACTAAAAATTCCAATGTCTTAGAGTCCGTATCATGTCTACGTATTCCTACACCTCGTAAAAACCCACTAATCCATTTTGGTCTGATCACATG
>JAUILM010000619.1 GCA_030432855.1 Bacteroidia bacterium | reverse complement strand
AACTATACATAAAAAGTCATGAATGATGAGCATATCGACGGGACCAATAAAATGCGTTTCTTTGAAATTGACATCCGTGATCATCCCCCAAAGTTTTTTGCTTCGCATCAAAACTTTGACCCCTTCAAAAGGGGTCTTGGACTGACTATTTTTGGAGACGGAAAAATGCTTTAGTTAAAATCAGGAAGATCGGAGTCAATCCACCATTATCCAAAAAACACCTATTCCTGATAATACAATCTCACGCGATCAGTGATTCCCCATCTATAAATCAGTTCTGCGTTAGCCTCTGATTTCTCTGGATCAGTAATGGGTCGCCAATCGACGACACTGCAATCTGCAGATAGTTTTACGATTTCCGAGTTAGCAACGGACAATTTTTCAAGGGCCGCTCTTTCACATGCATTTCCATCAAATTTCGGTTCATCTGCCAGAGTAAAAACAAGTATGACAGCCGCTATGACAAGGATGTAAGCATTTCGCAACTTCGAATGCACTAATTGCACGACAAAGGTAGTTGAAATGCCTAGCAGAAAAATCAATCCTAAAGTAATCGGAAGAATCGTATCATATCGCAAGATGTGAGGACGGTAAGGCCGGAAACCCCCTAAAGGAAGTAGAAGAATATACGTAATAGAGAAAGCAGCAATCCAAAAGAGTAGATTGCGGTATTTTTGAAATGCAGAAAAGTCAGCAAATCGGCGAATCAATATATAATTGATAATGATCGTCAAAAATAAAAGGGGAAATCCCAGCTTTTGAGAAAACTGATAATAAATACCATATGGCAACCTTGAATACGAATCCATGATAGGATTCTGTATTAAATGTGAAGTAAGATTAAACTTACCAAGATAGAGTGAGTAGCCAGCAAAGAAGACTGCAAAAAGGTAAATGAAATTGTAAACCCGAGGTAGTGGATTACTATTCAATATATTCCACTCCCAACCAGATACAATTAACTGCCGCAAGATATACACACCATACAACAATCCAATCACTAATATAATGGCGGGGTTTAATGGCCCACTAAGCGAAACAACCATCACCAGCAACAGTAAGCAAAGACTTCTAATCGGTGAGACCTGAGGTAATTTTCCATGCACATAATAAAGTATGGCAGGGAGTAACAAAAGGATCAAATAAATTGATGGTAGTGCATAGAAGAAAGTAAAAGTAGTGGAAGGGTCAATTACTCCCATAAAGTCTCGATAGCCATTAGCTTGAAAAAAGACAGTACAAAGCAATCCAATAAAAAGACACTGTCGATTAATTATGGAGAATTTTCCTGTGATAGCTACAGTCAGGAGGAATACCAATAAAAGATGTGTAATTATTTTGGCAATCGCACACGCCATATAGACACTGTCTATCGGAGACAGAAAATTCTGAAGAAAAACAGGGGTATTTAGTAGGTACTCCCGATACAACCAATGACCAAAATATCTATTGGGATTGGCATAAAGCCGTTCACCAAAAATCGCATCCAGTCCAAATGGACTTTTAAAGATAGGAGCGACATCGGGTGATGGAAGTAAATTCCAGGCCATGTCTCCATCGAGAGGTTGATGATAATACTGGAGAAATGAATATGCAAGATCCCCAATCAAAAGCACACTCAAAAGAATACATATATATCGACCCGAGAAGAACGTTGAACGCATTGAATACTTAATCATTTTGAACTTCGATCAAAATATCCTGACATTCTCTTATATCGATGATATAATCCTTTTTTAAGTAGGGATTCTGATATCGATATACTCTTTGATTTTCAAAACTTGGCGACAGATCAGTGGTGATATTCTGCATATTCTATTTTTTAAGTAATGTCCTATTAAAATAGAATTATTAAATGACAAATAACCCTTCCATGCACTGCACAAATTTCAAGTCAAAGCATTGCGGTAAACTGGTAAGATCCAGAACCTAGTCGCATTTTCAACTCACCATCCTCATAACCCTCAACCATAAGACCACTCGATTCGTCGATGCTCTGCCCCATCTCCTTTACAGAACTTTTGTCACTCGTTGGTAGATACATAGTGGCTGTAGTATTGGGCGGGATTACGACCTGATAGGTCCATTGCTGATCGTCCAGAGACCAGCTACTTTCAATACGTCCATACATGGAATCATAATAGCCTTTTGCCCATTGCATATTACCATCTTTGTCTGGCGTAGGTTGCAGTACAAATTCCTGAAAACCAGGCTCACCCCGCTCTATGCCCAATGAGTAAGCCATTAACCATTGTCCGACCGCACCAAATGAGTAGTGATTGAATGAATTCATACTGTTATTACCTCCAAAGCCTTCCTCATGTGTGTACGAATTTAATCGTTCCCAAATAGTGGTGGCTCCCTGTGTCACCGGATACAGCCATGAGGGATACGCTTCATTCTGCAACAGGGTATACGCCACATCATCGTATCCGTGATCAGACAAAGCCTTACTGATCCATGCGGTACCAATGAAACCTGTCATGAGTGAGTTTGCAGGTCTGGTAACACCTGCATCATCCACCGTGGGAGATTGAATGATTTCTACGAGCCGGGCTGCTGCGGCCTTTGCATTCTCTTTACTAAATACACCCAAACCGAGAGGCACCGCATAGGAAACCTGTGTATCCATATACTGAGGGCCATTAGTCTCATCTGACGCCGAGGGTGGTGGTCCACCAAACCGGGGAGCCTCAAATCCAGACTTCAGGGTTTTACCTTCCTGTGGGTCAAAATACGTAGCATTAAAATGCTGTTTTCGGTCCTCATATTGCTGCCAATAGGATGATGCATCCTCGTCAAAACCGAGAATCTCCGCGGTCCGAGCCATGATTTCCAAATCGAACACATAGTAAGCAGAGAAAAGCAGTGTGTTATCATTCTTGTTCCCTTCCGGACTCAACCAATCACCCAACATGCCGGCAGCCTGGACTCCTGTTTTTTCATCAATACCCTTTTCGAGAAAATCCATATAGGTCTTCATGGAGCTGTAATGCTCCTCCAGTAGTGCACGGTCTGCATATTGGAGGTAGGTTTCCCATGCTACGGTCATACCCGCGCTTCCCCAAAGAATACCTCCGAAACCATTGTCAGCCGGGGCTACATCGGCATATCGTCCATCAGGATACTGTGCATCCCGCATCGCCAACATATGTCGACGAAAAAACTGATCAACATTTGCCAGATAGGTGGAGGTACGACCAAATACGGAAATGTCTCCAGACCACCCCATGCGCTCATTCCGCTGTGGGCAATCGGTAGGTATCGAAAGGAAATTCCCATACTGAGACCATACTATGTTTTGAAAGAGCCGATTGACCTTCTCATTGGATGTTTCATAGTCAGCAGCGAGCTCATGAATAGAGCTTATGACTTTACCTTTCACATTTTCCAAAGCAAGGGGACCTTCCAAACCCGTGATTTCCATATATCTATAACCGTGGAAGGTAAACGTGGGCTCTATCACATTATCACCTTCCTTTGTAACATAAAGATCATGCGTATAGGCACCCCGAATATTCTCCAACATAACCATTCCTACGTTATCACCGTATTCATCCAAATCCGGATAAAGCACCTCTGCAAA
The DNA here is from genome assembly GCA_030432855.1 of Bacteroidia bacterium. Lineage (GTDB taxonomy): Bacteria > Bacteroidota > Bacteroidia > Chitinophagales > Saprospiraceae > JABDMH01. Next base: position 520 of record JAUILM010000619.1, on the reverse strand, counting down.
ACGCATCCTGATTGTATCTCCTGCTTCCCTGTCGGAGAGTGTGATACTTGGAATACCCACCATATTTTGACCCATATCATACACAAACACGCCGGGTCTTACCTCGGTCACCTCCTGCGCGGTTAATTCCTTGATCACCTTTGCATTCTCACCAAACTGACCTATCAATTCAAAGTCTTCGTAGGATACTTCATTAGTGCGTATCATACCCAGGTAGGCTGTACTATCAATACCCACCTCGACTACCGGTTCCCAATCTTGATCCTCGAATCCCCTCTGCGTCCACCCCTCAATTCCAACTTCCTTACGTGCATCATACACTTCCCCCTGAAAGAAACTACCGTACCGAATGGGGCCATCGTCATAGTACTGCCAATCCTGATCATTTGTGGTAACGATCTTCTGCGAACCATCCTCATAGGTCAGGATTAAAAGAGCCAGAAAAGATTGTCTGTCTCCAAAGAAATTCCAGTTTTCGCCCCGAAATGTGTAATTACCACTCCACCAACCTTCTCCCAGC
>JAUILM010000618.1 GCA_030432855.1 Bacteroidia bacterium | reverse complement strand
CAGGAACTCGTTGATAAACTATCTTCAGTTCTTTTGACGACATCCATAGCAAAAGACTATATGGAAGTCGAAGATCCTATTGAGGATATGATTCAGAGACTTCAATCAGTGGTTGATCTCTTTATATTGGACGAGCAATACATAGGAGAGCCATCAACTGTAGTAGATTGTACAGTCCGCCCACCTGAAATACTGAGGCAGGGTAGGGTGATCGTAGAATAAAAGTGAAAAATAGTCTTGAATGTCCTATTCCTTACGATGTCTCATGAAGAAACTGAACCTTCATTTTCTATCAAAAAGACTGTAAAACTAACCTGAGAAAGACTCAACCCTTTGTAGGAGTTGGTGCTAAGTAAGTTAGGGCCTGCTGAACGTCCGCTTAATGCGACTGTTCAGGCCCATGTTTTCATTGAGAGCCAGCTTACTAAACTGCTCTACGATGAAAGATTCGATAATGTTCTTGGATTCGTTTACGACGGGGTCACTCACCGTCTGTAAACCCTTTTCATTTGTGATCATTGAGACTTAAATTGTTGTTATAAGGTACAGTAGTAACGTTTCAAAGATCGTAGATGTTTCCTCTGGAAAATAACTTTTTCACCTATTTAACACATATAATGAATTTCTATAACATCTTTTAATATATATAGCCGGATGACTGATGCAGAGAGGACACATGGACTCAAAATTTTAGTGAGGATTCCTATGCAAAAGCAAAGATATTTTTGGCGACATCTAAAGTTATTGTATATTAGATCGAATAATTTAAGGCAACTGTTTTCATAGTTTATTAATTTTTTAGGGTGTAATGAGCGTTTGATATATCTATCAAGCGCTCTTTTAATTTAAGCCACTGTCAAATTGATAAAACGCACACAAAATTGCTGGGATAGATCTCCATCCAGGTTTAGATCCGGATTATGCATTAGACTTTCTATTGCGAGCTAAATCTACTGCAAAGAGCGGCATATAAGTATTTATTGATTCTCACTCCCGCACAAATTGCGGGACAGGCTATAATGGTGACTGTAGCCAGCCCACCCACTTTCGTGGTTCACTCATTTCGAGCACTGTCGTGCTCGACTCTGCGAGATCATTCGTTCATGAGTCAGAAAGCACTTGGAGCACCTTGCTGGCGGCCAGACAGGCCCGTCTTTATTGCATCTTTTGCTATAATGCAGAAACTTAACGGATAATCCGGTTTAAAGGAAATTCGAAGAAATAATCCGTAAATAACTAGTCTAAACAGTGTGCCGACCTATCTGACAAGTGCTACCTCACCTCGTACAGTCCGGATACTCCCGTCCAGCAACTCTAGCACTGCAGAATAGGCATACGTATCCGAAGGGGCATCCTTCCCGTTATGCTTACCATCCCATCCTTCTGGATCAACGCCATCAAAGACTACCTGCCCCCAACGGTTGAAAACCTTGAATTCTGCTAATCGGATATTACCAAAGATCAATACCTTGAAACGATCATTGATATCATCTCCGGTCGGAGTAAAAGCACTTGGTATTTCAAACCTCGGTGGCGTACCCTCGATATTGATGGAATTCATGGACATACAACCTTCTTGTGACACCAGAGATACTTTGATTTCATTATCACCCTCAGAAGGAATGGCTGTACTGTTTGTAGGACCTGTGCCATCTATACTATTACCATTTACCGTCCAGGTAAATGTGGCTGTATTTGAGACGTCAGGAGCTGTACTGACAGATAGCGAAACCGTAGTACCTACTTCTACAGGACTTGTCGGATCTGACTCTATCAATGTGATTCTGGGGACATCGTAAATGGTAATAGCACCTCCGCCAATACCCAAACAGCCATCCGGCCTGGTACCAGTCACCTGATAGAAATTGGAAGTTCCTGTGGAGGCAATGGGGCTCTCGCAATTTGTGCATTGAAGGCCTGGACCTTCCCACAGTAAATCATCATATTCATTAGCTTGAAGTGCGACTAGTTGTACAGGTTCGTCGGGACACACCGTGGTATCCGGTATGACGTTTATCACCTCAGGTGGAAATATATTTACGGTGACTGAACCCGAAGCAGGACAACCCTCACTCATCCCGGTCATTGTAAATGTCATGGTCTCCGCCACACGGATAGTGGGATCTGCGCAATCAGTACAGCTTATGCCCTCTTCCGGACTCCACATGATTTCATCAAAATCGTCTGCATTCAGTAGTTCTACATCAACAGGATTATTGGGACACACCGTGGTATCTGTCAGTGAAAGATTAACGGGGGGATCTATGACAATCAACTCAACACTATCCGTGAGCATACAGGCATTGTTAGTGACCTGTAAGACAAAATCAGAGGTGTCTTCTGTAGTGAATACAAAGTTTTCCAACGAATCACTACTGAGTGGTGAAGCAGCATCATATGTCCACAAAAACTCTACATCAGGAAATGAAGCAGGATTAAGATAGGGTGCAATCAGCACGACCTTTTCTCCAGGGCAGTATGTTTCCTTTTCTGGAATAATGGTAATAGGTATAGAATCGGGCAAAGAATCCACCCGGATATATACAGAGTCAACTACCCGACATGATTCGTTTTGAAAAGTCAGATAGTATGTCATACTTTCAGTAGTATTGATTTGTACTGACTGATCTGCCAGAATATCTATGGTGGTATCCATAGGTGTCCACACATAGTCGCCAGTAGGATTGCCAATGATATCTACCGTGATGTTTGCTGTTTCGCCCAAGCATACATAGACGGTATCTCCTTCATTAAACTTGATCCCGGTGAGAAGCTGAATATCAATTTCGTCTTCTGCATAACAATCTCCGTAAGTCGTAAAAACAACCACGGTTGTTTCCTCATCAGCGATAAAAGTGATTTCCTCACTCATCAGTGTATCCCCATCCAATATCCAATGGTACATACCTGGAAGAACCGCATTCAAAGTGACAGATTCTCCCTGACATACTTCGATTTCTTCTTGTGCAATATTCACTTCGAGCTCGTCGAGGACCACGATTTCGAGTTCAGCGACTGTTTGCCCATCAGCATTTGTGGCAGAGATAAGGATAGTCTCACGATCTTCGTCGACCATGTCACTGATGACAGTAAGGGGAAGTGTGATGGATGATTGACCTTCACCAAAGGTGATGCCATCTGTCAGTCCATGAGTATAATCGGTAGAAGGTGTAGCGGATCCTCCCAATGAAAGATTGAATACTTCTTCTCGAATATCTGATGATCTTGTAAATACAAGACTGTCAGTTCCATCTGAACAAGATTCAACCAGAAAACTACCTGGAGAATTTGATAGAAGGGTAATCTCAAGACTTGATTGAGCAAATACAATTGAAGACCATAAACTAAAGGCTAGGACTATTGCTTTTTTCATAGATATATCTCTGTACGAGTCAAAAATACATACAAATATTAGATCATCTAATTTTTCTAATATTTCTTGCAGAGAGTTGCTGCAATCCAATGTAGTAACGATGAAATCTACTCGATCGTGCAGGATTTTAGCTGCTCTTGTATTTCTGATTCTGTGGTTTTTGACATCTCCGGATGCCAGCTATGAACAATATAGTTGTAAATGTTGGCAATTTCGGCTGCTGTGAGTTCCTTGTTGCCAGGCATTGGTATATCAAAAGTGCGGATTCCAATCTGTAAGGTGTCATTCAGACCGTATCGCACGATACATGCCAACTGAGAGGCATAATCCTCTCGGAAACTGATATCATTCAGAGGTGGATTCATGGATCCAAGACCTTGTCCCTCATCGAGATGACAATTTGCGCAATGGATATCATAGAGGCGCTCACCCTGTACATAGGGATTCTCAACACAAGCGGGAAGGAAAGCAACTAATAGTAGAAAGAATAAACTATCCCTCATTCAAAAGCATACGAATATCATTTGCAAATTGATCCACGGACTCGGGGTCTGTGCCATTACAATGTGATCGGATGCGTCCCTTGCCATCCACTAATATCAGTCGGCCACTATGGTCAAATCCACCGGGGGCACTCTCATCTTCAAATGCAATATTGAAATATTGGTTGGCAACCGATTCAATTTGGTCTTTTTTAAGCTGTACAAAGTGCCAGTGGTCATCATCTATTTCCAGCTTATCG
>JAUILM010000617.1 GCA_030432855.1 Bacteroidia bacterium | reverse complement strand
TGCCGCTTCATTACAGATGTTGGCAATATCCGCTCCGGAGAAGCCCGGAGTTTGCGCGGCAAGTTCTTCCAGGTTTATGTTTGATCCCAATCTCAGACGCCGCATATGTACCTTGAATATTTCGATTCGTTCGCCTTGTGAAGGCAATTCAAGATAAATATGCCGATCAAAACGGCCGGGTCTGAGTAGTGCCTTGTCAAGAATATCGGGCCGGTTTGTGGCTGCAAGTACAATTACGCCTGCATTTTCTCCGAAGCCATCCATTTCAGTGAGTAATTGATTCAGGGTACTTTCACGCTCATCGTTTGACTGCATAGAAAAAGCACTACCCCTGGATCGTCCCACCGCATCTATCTCATCTATAAATATGATGCTCGGTGCTTTTTCCTTAGCCTTCCTAAAAAGATCGCGGACTCTGGAAGCACCAACCCCTACAAACATCTCAACAAATTCAGAACCTGATAATGAGAAAAAAGGCACTTTGGCCTCTCCAGCTACGGCTTTGGCCATCAATGTTTTTCCGGTGCCGGGAGGTCCCACCAGCATAATACCTCGCGGTATTTTGGCACCCAGGGCTGTATAGGATTCAGGATTTTTCAAAAATTCTACAATTTCCCTTATTTCCACTTTAGCGGCTTCAAGTCCGGCAACATCATCAAAGCTGGGCATTTTCTGATTTGTGTCGTAAATCTCAGCCTTTGACTTTCCAAAATCAAACGGGTTTAACCCTCCGGTACCTCCAGGTCTGCGACGGGACAGGAAATAAAAAAGGAGAATAATAAAAAATAAAGGCAGCAACCAACTAAAAATTGTGAGAAACCAGTCCTGTTCAGTGACGTATTTGATATCTACGGCCACTGGATCCCTCATCTCAGCCTGGATGACGGCCAACTTGTTTTCAAAGGATTCTACCGAACCAATAGTGAAGCAAAACTGTGGACCTGCTGCTGAAAGATTTTGATATTCTGATAGTGCAAGCGCAGCTTCATTCAGATAGACCAGCACCTCTTCCTTATTGATTACTTCCAACCTATTGACGTAATTGTTCTCCAGCAATTCAGTGGTAAACCGAGTCCAGGTTATTTCAGATGGTTTGAAGGGCTGCATCAGATTCGGACCAAAGAAGAGAAGGGCTACGAGGATAAACATCCAAAGCCAGATAGTCCATAGTCGGTTACCTGGGACCTGATTATTCTTATCTTTTTGAGGATCGATCATTTTTGCTCTTTGCTCGGTTTCAATGATATTAAGGTGATGTAATTACCTTGATATTCATCTAATCATCATCACGCAGACTTATGATTTCGATCATTCGTCTCCGTGGCATGACTGACTATTTTCACAATAAATTCAAATTGCTATGAGATGGGCGAATTAAATATTCAGGAAATTGGTAACCGTAATGAGCGTAATCAATTTTTTGATCAAATCTTAGATGATCTGCAAGCCTTTGAAATCATGCTTAGAGAAGGTATGATTGATCCTCATAGTAACCACATTGGTGCCGAACAGGAAATATGTTTGCTGGATGACCTGGGGCATCCTTCTGCCGTGGCAGAGAAGTTGATTCCCCAGATTAATGATCGTCGCTATACGTACGAATTGGCCTTGTTCAATCTGGAGGCAAATCTCGATCCCAAGTTGCTGCGTGGATCTTGTTTTAAAGAGACGGAGCAAGAGCTTGCAAGTCTGATGCAGTCCGGAAATCTTTCTGCAGCAGATCACGGAAGTCGTCTGCTACTATGTGGCATTTTGCCTACGATTCGATTTCGACATTTGGACTTCAAGTTTATGACGCCGCTTTCCAGGTACACAGTGATCAGCAACCTTCTGAGGCAGCATCGTGGGAGAGATTTTGAGGTCTACCTACAGGGTGTAGACGACTTCAATGTCGAATTTGAAACCATCTTGTTTGAAGCATGTAATACCAGCTGGCAATGTCACCTTCAAATTGCCCCGGATGATTTTGTGCGTATGCATAATTGGTCTCAGATGATCGCCGGACCCGTATTAGCCACAGCTGTGAATTCCCCGCTACTTTTTGGAAGAGAATTGTGGGCTGAGACAAGAATCGCCCTCTTCAAGCAAAGTATGGATACTCGCAGTACTCAAAACTATATGCGGAAGTCCCGGCCAAGGGTGTTTTTTGGATGGAAATGGCTGGAAGAGTCTCCGGTAGAGCTTTGGAAAATGGGATTAACCCGGTTTCCTGTGCTGGTGAAAAGTGATCAGCCTTCCAGTCTGGGTCAATTGCAAAATGGTGAGGTGCCCTCCCTACGGAGTGTGCGCCTGCACAATGGTACTACATACACCTGGAATCGCATGTGCTATGGAAGGGGCGGGGGGACCAGTCATTTGCGGATAGAATGCCGTTATCTCCCTGCAGGTCCTACCATGATTGATGAAATCGCAAATTTTGCATTTTGGGTAGGCTTGATGCAGGGTATGCCTGAAGAAAAAAATGATTTTTGGAAAACCGAGGATTTCAAAGTAGCCAAATCAAATTTTATCCGGGCAGCGAGATCAGGTCTTGAGACCGTGTTCAATTGGTTTGGTGAGTCTTATTCAGCACAACGACTCATTCTGGAAGAACTACTCCCTATGGCGTATGACGGATTATATAAATTGCAGGTGGATAGTGAGGACATCACCAGATATTTGAAAATCATTGAGTCCCGAGTGTCTCAAAACAGGACAGGAGCACGATGGCAAGTGGATGCCTTCAGACTCCTCGAAAAAAAACATACACCTGCCAGAGCAGTCACCATTCTAACGAATGAAATGTGGGAGAGACAACAGTCAAACATTCCTGTGGCAGATTGGTCAATGATCAAATCCTTGTATACTCAATCCACAAAGCAATCGACTCTGACGGCTGAAGATGTGATGCAAACAGACCTACTGACCGTCGATCTATCTATGTCACATAAGATGGCGCAACACATCATGCGATGGAATAAAATCCACCACTTGCCCGTAGAAGACAATGGTGGGAAATTTATAGGTTGTATAGTCAATGAAGACTTAAAGGATGACCCGGTCTCGAAATCTGACGCTTCCATTGAAGATCTGGTAGTCCAACCGGTCACGGTTGCTCCCACGTTGTCACTGGACCAGGTGGAGAAGCTAATGAAACAGCATAGAGTGACCTATTGCGCCGTGGTGATCGATGATCGTCTCCAGGGGATTGTTACTACGACGGATTTAAAAGGATTGACATAACACATCCCATATGGCTCTATGTGAGGTTCATCACATGATGGGAACATTAATATTATCAACTTTGTTAGATCATATATACAGGCAGTAATGCCATCAAAAAAATTTGCTATGTCGAAAAAGTCATCTTTTCAAAATCTAATAAATAGTGATATTCCTGTTTTTATTGATTTTCATGCCGAATGGTGCGGTCCCTGTAAAGCTATGAATCCTGTCATTAAGCAGCTTTCTAAGCAAATGGGTAAAGAGATACGAATAGTAAAGATCGATATCGATAAAAATCAGGCATTGGCAGGTCGACTAAATATCAGAGGTGTTCCAACCTTCGCGCTATATCAGAATGGTAAGCAGTTGTGGAGGCAGGCTGGAATGCAAACGCTGGATCAACTAGTCCATGTCATTGAATCTAATACTATCAAGGTGTAATATCACTCAAAAGAAATGAGTAAGTAGTACGGTTAGGTTGTTATTAATGATATTATAGGAAAAGCAGGTTGTGTAAACGACCTGCTTTTTTTGTACTTCCTTTAAAGACGGACTTTGTGTTGCGAACTGTAAATAAATATATCATCTAACTTGTTCTTTCCGACCAATACTTCATCCCCGCAGCAAGTGCGGGAAAACCTTACATAGCTTAGGCTATGTGCGGTTCTGCTTCTGCTGACGCATAGTCAGCATCAGGATTTGTCTTGGCCCGAAATAACTGCGTTTTATGGTACACCTATTTACAGTTTGCAACACTAGTGGTTGAACCCATAAGTTATTGTGACAATGTCTGAGATGAATTTTTTTGTGCCAGGCAAGGAGAAAAACGCAGTGATAGCCGGAGCTATAATGAGTATTTACGACGAAGTATGGTGCAAAAAGTCGCCAGAATTTGTCATAAGAATTTGTGGCTTCGTCTACTAGGCTCTTTGC
>JAUILM010000616.1 GCA_030432855.1 Bacteroidia bacterium | reverse complement strand
GCCTACCGGACTTGCATACCCGGGCACACTTCCGATGCTTAAAATTTCTTCCTCCGTGGATGGAGTAAGTGTGCCCACGCCCACTAATTTTTGCAGTTTTATCAAGTTGACTTCCAGGTTACCGGGTACGACAGCAACGACTACTTTTTTTACATTTTCAGAAGCGGCGGTATAGAAAACTACTTTACCAAATCGGTCGGATGATAAATCCACAAAGTCAACCAGGTCGGCAATAGTCTTTTTACCAGGTGTGAAAATTTTCTCCAAAGGTTTGGGAGCTTCGTTCCTATGGATTTTATGGAATGTGGCTACCTCTTTATTGGCTCTGTAGCTGGAAGTTTCCGAAATAAAAATCGTGTCTTCTCCAATCTCGGTCAGATACATATATTCATGGGCCATCTTTCCACCCATCATACCGGTATCACTTAATACAGAAACAGCAGGAAGACCGAGTCTGGAAAATATTCTGAAATAGGCGTTGTAGTGACGGACATACTGGGCCTGTAGCCCATCTTCATCGCGGTCCAAAGAATAGCTGTCCTTCATGGTGAATTCACGGACTCTTATAAGTCCTCCTCTGGAGCGAGGTTCGTCTCTAAACTTGGTGTATATCTGATAAATTAATTTTGGTAACTGTTTGTAAGTATCAATTTCGGTGGTTGCCAGATGGGCCACTACTTCCTCGTGTGTCATCGCCAGTACCATGTCCCGCTCATTTCGGTCTTTAAATCGGGCCATCGATGCATCGATTTCGTACCAGCGATTTGTTTTTTGCCAGATCTCAGCGGGGTGAATGATAGGCATACAAATTTCATCTCCTCCAATAGCATCCATCTCTTCGCGAATCACCTGTTCAATTTTGCGCATGCAACGCTGACCAAAATGTAAATAGGTATAGATGCCCGCGGCCAATTGTCTCACATATCCAGCTCTTAATAATAAGTTGGCTGAAGTAACATCCGCTTCTTTTTGATCATCGCGTAGTGTCTTACCGAATATTTGGGAATATCTCATGAATGGGTTTAAAAAATATTTTAAAATGGAAGTTTAGTGAGGTCTACATTTCCTCCGGATATAATAATTCCAATTTTTTTATTGGAGAATTTATTGGGATTTTCCAGGACAGCGGCGAGTGGTACGGCTCCAGAGGGTTCAACCACGATTTTTGCTCTCTCCCAAATTAAATGCATAGCTTTTATTATCGATGCTTCACTCACCGTCACTATCTCATCCACGTATTGACGAATTACTTTTAGGGTGTAGCTACCCAACATAGTTCTCAGTCCGTCCGCTATCGTATTTATGGTTTGGTTCGTTTCTAATCGACCGGAGTGAAAAGCCCGAAATGCATCATCTACTTCAGATGGTTCAGTTCCTATCACTTGTATGCCGGAGTTTAGATATTTGGTAGTAAGTGCTGTGCCGCTGAGCAAGCCACCTCCACCCACGGGAGCCATCACAATATCAAGGTCAGCATATTGTGCCAGCAGTTCTTTAGCAGCTGTGGCCTGACCGGCGATGATGTTGTAATTATTATAAGGGTGTATGAAGGTGGCACTGGTTTTTTGCAACACCTCCTGCATTTTAGTTTCCCTGTCCTGTATCAGGTTGCCTGACAGATAAACATGGGCACCATATCCCTTCACGGCATTTACCTTGATCGATGGTGCATTTTCGGGCATCACAATATGCGCGGCAGTACCCAGGAGTTGGGCAGCTCGCGCCACAGCCTGAGCATGATTGCCCGAGGAATGTGTGGCTAAACCTTTGTCAATGGCATCTTTTGAAAGCGAAAGGGCCGTACAGGCTGCTCCTCGCATTTTAAAGGCGCCTACCTTTTGAAAGTTTTCGCACTTGAAGTAGATCCGCGCACCAGTCAGTGAGTCAATATTTGCACAGGTGATGACCGGCGTTTTATGAATCATCCCTTCAATAGCTACATGAGCCATCCCAATATCTTCCCAGGAGGGTACATCTGTGAGTTCTCGCATTCGTTACGCTTTGATCGCCAAAAGTAGCGATAATTGGAATGCTCCAATACAGATGAATCTAAGTAATTAAATGGAATCAGTGACTAGTGTAAGGTCAGTCGATTAGACTATAAGTGCAGACCGCATTCAGTCTTTGGACTATTGTTCCAACGTCCAGAACGATCCTCTCCAGGCACGGTACAGTGCTTACACCCGATTGAGTTATATCCACAGGCCACCAGTGGATGGAAAGGAAGTTTGTTTTCCTTGATGTAGGTTTCCCGTTCTTCCTTGGTAACATCCAGCAGTGGATAGAATTTTAGGATGCCTCCTCTTTCCTCAAATATATCCAGCGTCGCACGGTGATCACTTTGCCAGCGCATCAGTCCTGATACCCAGATGTTATAATTGTCCTTGATCTTTTCCAGCGGTTGGACCTTGTTCAGTGTACAGCAGAACTCCGGATTTTTCTTCCAGGTTTCATCCTCGGTGGTAAAGTTGTGTTCATATTCGTCCGCACTGATGGAGACCACATTCAGATTATACAGTTCAGTCAGATGGTCTTTATAACTTAATGTCTCCGGAAAATGATAACCCGTGTCAATGAAGTAAATGACTTGCTCGCGATTGGCAATAGAGAATTCTCGTAACAGAAAGGCTGAAGTAGCAGCAAAAGAACTGGTAAGCATCACATCCTCTTGTTCGAAATCCTGATAGAGTTGCTTTATCCGCTGCTGGATGGTCAAAGGTTGGTACTTTGCATTCAGCTGCTTAATCTCTTCTGGTGAAAAAACACGTTTCTCAACGACTGCTTCTTTCATGACTTTTTCTTTTCTGGACGACTTGTCTAACAAGGGTAGCGACTTAACTGTTTAGTATTTGATCGGTTAGTTTTCTAAAGCTGTTGGTCACTTTGCTACCTACTTGTTAGAATAGTCTGGATTTCAATTCATTACGTTGAAAAAATCATTTCTCCAACCGTAATCCTTCGCTGAGAATCTCAACAAAAACTAAGCTAAAAAAAGAAATTTATGGGACATATGCACCAATTTTGACAAAACCTTAAATTATCAAAAAAGGGACGTATGAACATATGATCATATGTCGAATAATCAATAAATCAGGAATTTCTCAGTAATTTTTGATGAATACACCAAGAGATTAATGTGCAATTTTCTGAATTGACTGAGCACGGTGCGGATTGAAATCCATCATGGCATTTATCAGCATGAAGGACGTATATTTTTTTATCATTTCAAAGTGAATTGGCACTTCTTGTACAGTACCCTTAGCCAGTAGGCGAGCCCGACAAGTGCCATTCAGAAGGGGTGTGTCGGAAGTGAACCAGGATTTTCCATCAGAAAAGAGCACATTGCAGTAGGAGGAATCAGTGACCATTCCGTGCCTTATGATAAGGATGTCATCATAATTTTCTCTTTGATTAAATAAGAGATTTAATGCACTTCGATCTTCAAATTTTATCGGATATGAAATGGTATCATCAAAAATCATTTTTAAATTATTAATTGATTTTTCATGATATGGTTCGTAGGTGATGTGCATTCCACTTTTATTGTAGGATGCTCTGGCTTTTACACTTGCTAGACCTAGTAATGGTGATGGAACTTCTATTGCATGAGAAAGGTCATGTGGGTTTTTATTATTAAAATATTGGTAATAGGCATCGTCCATTCTTTTTTGATGCCAACTAATGTGCCGGACCATACCTTTGTTAATGCATATGCTTTCAAATAGTGGGAACATATACTTTGTCGAGCATTTCTTGATATTCAGAATTCTGATTACTCATGGCCGTGATGCCACCTCCACTTCTGTACTGTAGTCCCTGGTCTGTTTTTTCTACATATCGGATATTTACGGCGCTATCCAGTTTTTCGCCATCAAATATGCCAAATACTCCTGTGTAAAAATTTCGTCTTATTTTTTCTGCATCCTGAATTATTTGAATTGTTTTTTTCTTTGGTGCGCCGCTGATGGATCCCGCAGGAAGCAATTTCATAAGTATGTCGCCCAGGTTCTCTCTCCATTGAGTTGACAACGTGCCGCGAATTTCTGAACTCATCTGATATAGTCGATTTCTATGGGTGGTGATGAGATCCAGGTATTTAAACTTTGTCACTTCGACATGATCAGAAACCATGGCCAGATCATTA
>JAUILM010000615.1 GCA_030432855.1 Bacteroidia bacterium | reverse complement strand
GATCGGAGAGAAGATCAGGATATACTGGATAGGCGGGCCAAATAAGAAATGGAGTGTGCATGCATATCAGTACCTGGCACGTCACTTTCCGGATGTGTATATGATTGAGGCAAATGCCACCTATCGCGGTTGGTTTGAGGAATACAATCCAGACCCCGGATTTAGTAATGATGAATTCTTTGAGGTGTACATGAAGGGGAAGGGCAACCTGGGAAGTGACTTTAAAAACTACTACAAGGGATCAATCAAAATGGGAGACACACCATCTATGGCTTACCTGCTTAATGGTGATCCCGAGAAACCCGATAGTCCCAGTTGGGGTGGTAGTTTTGTACCACTGCCGTTTAGTGCATTTCGTTCCTTTCGGTGGCATACTTCACTAGAGGATTCCATTCCCACCTTTGGAGTGCTAGAATGGACATTCACATCTGAAAACCTGCAAAATGAAGAGGCCTATATTTGGATGGAAATCGATGGTCAACGGATTGACGGTTTTATTTCGGATGATCAATACCATGTTCGATTTGTTCCTAAGCGAATGGATGACTGGCACTACACGATCCACTCCAGTGCAAAAGATCTGGATGGACAACAAGGTGCATTTAGAAGTACAGACCCATGGCCGGGATCAGATCATCCCGAAAATGTGAAGCTCAGTAATTGGTGGAGTGATGATCCCTCATCAGAATATTATCTAAATGGGCATCAGGGGGCAAAGACCGTGGCTAAATATCGAAAAGAGTACTTGTCGGATTGGGCGGAGAGGCTAAAATGGTTGGAGTAGTAATGTTTAGGTCCAGGTGCCGGGTGCCAGGTGCCAGGTGCCGGGTGCCAGGTGCCGGGATGTCCATGACTAAATAAGGTTGACCGGTTTTCAACTTGGTTTTTTAGGTAACCCCTAGCGGTCTCTTATTGAGAAAAATATGTTGAATTGTCGATGTGTTGAATTGTTGATTTAGCGGTAATTTTTTACCACTTAGGGCACTTAATAGTATTTTAGTGGAGCGTGTTCAGGGCACTTAGAAATTTTATATAAATAGCTCATTTGACTTTGTGAAGAACCAGAGCTGTTGAATTGTCGATGTGTTGAATTGTTGATTTTTAGCGGCATTTTTTTACCACTAAGGACACAAAGAGCACTTGAGTGGAGCGTGTTCAGGGCACTTAGAGATTATATTTGGAGAGCTCTGCTGACTTTGTGGGGAAACAATGCTGTTGAATTGTCGATGTGATGAATTGTTGATTTTTAGCGGTAATTATTTTACCACTAAGGACATATAAGAAACTTGAGTTAAACGGACAATAGTCCCCTTCGAAGGGGAAAGTTTGGTCAGAATCTGAGATTCTGATACCAAACTAGGGGATGAACCACTGTTCTTTTGAGACCGATCAGATTATATGGAAATTGAGTACTTTAATTATGCAGATTCTCACCTGTGATCATACCCCAAAGAAGGCCCCACGCAGTGGACCTTAAGCTAAGGTCCAAGACAGACTATACATAAATAGACATGAACCAAGAATATCCAGCAGGACCAACAAAATGCGTTCAACTGAAAAAATGACACCCGTGATCATCCCCCAAAATTGCCCCACGCATTGACCTTTCGTGTGTCTACGCGCATTTGATAAACCAACGACCCAGGCCCAATGAAATTAGATTAATAATCGGTATTAACTATATATATCCATTTATTATCCTCTTCTATTTTACTGCCTCCCTCTTGTATGATTGCTTGTTCAGTAATTTTTCGGATTCTTTCCACAATATCAGATATTCGATTAAAATTGGGAAGACCGTCTCTGGAATAATTTATGTATTGATCATTAAAGGGTTTGTCCCAATCTCCCCGACTCGGGAGGGAAAGTGTAAACTTTTCAGGTATAGCGCTTGCTCCATTTAAAATCCCTAATAATCCACCGCATGTGGCTGCCTGATTATCACAGTCATATCCTGCTGAAGTGGCTATGGCAATCGTCTTTTCAAAGTCACCATCACCATATAGTATCGCCATGATCCCGCACAGTCCATTTACGGTAGAGCCAACCACAGGTGTAGGAATGGTAAAGCCGTCAACTTCGGCAAAATAGTGGTCATGGATTAGCTGACGAGTGACTCTCCAGTCTGCATTTTCTTTATGCCATTTTTGCACATTTTTTATGCCGGCTTTAAAGGGACTGTCCTCTGGTAACTGATCAGCTGCAATTTGTACTAATTTTTTTACATCATTTTCAAAAAATGCTGCACTATACATCACGGCATAGGATCGCGTCGCGTGAAGGGCCCACCCATCACAACTGATCCTGCCACCCCATTCTGCCCGATCTCCGGCCATCTTTGTCATGCCCGGATAGAATGCACCCCATATTTCATTGATTAACTGAGAGGTTATTCGATACCAGAATTCATTATTTTCTCGACTTCCTGTAGCCGGTGGTATGAAACCCTCATCCATAAGGTCACGGGCCCTTCGATTGGCTGACCAGATAAAGCGATTAATGTGTTTTTTCCACAATTGGGTGATTTCTTCATAGTTCATATCCAAACCAAACTGTTCCACACCATGTAGAGTCACAAATTCAATGTCCGTATCATCATCACTCCAGGAGCCTCCCAGACCTTCTGCCATGATATGGGTGTAACCTCTTCGATCATTTATGTTCATTTTTAAATCGATCGAATCGACGTCTCCAAAATTATAGTACCGATCTATCAGAATGGGTATGGGCTCTTCGCTATATTGATTTTCAAAGGGAAATCCTAAATAATTGCCCGCCAATTGACCAATCCAATACCCATGAATTTTATCCAGTAAAACCGACTCTTCGATTTTCTGTATCGTTTGGGCAGTGACATGGTTGCAGATAAAGAGTAGCGAAATAAAAATGAGTGATCGAATCATTTGTTGGAGTTTATTTCATTTCAGTATTACGAAGAGTTAATCCCGGCCTCTTATCACAAATTCCTGCTCAGCGCTATGATCAGCAGACTTAATCGTACAAGTGTATGTACCAGGTCTGAGATATTCTTTAAAGTGAATGAAATAGGGGTAGTCACTTTCTCTTGTACTATGGACAAGATCCCATTGCCAGTGATTTAATCCGACATATATGTCTATTTCAGTATTGAATATCGTAGAGTCCTGACTGATTTCGAGAGTGGCTGTACCAGAGGAAGGGGAGATAAAATGAACATTGAGTGGCTGAATACTTTTTAAATCTACATCCCGGTGCGTGGACCTTCGCCTGGGGGCACTGATTTCCGGAATGGAAGTAATTTTCAGGTCCGCATCCATTACCAATGAAAATGGATCTTCTTCTAGGGCTAAATAGAGTGGCGCCAAATCCAATGTGTAGATACCCCGCCCATGTGTCGCTGCCACTAATTGTTTTTTGTCCCGGATGATTTCTAGATCTGCCACCGAAACCATGGGCAATTTGGTACCCAAAGACATCCAGCGCTGACCTTTATCCATGGAAACAAAAACGCCGTGATGCGTGCCCAGATAGAGGAGATCTGGATATTGAAAATCTTCCAGAATGACATTCACCGGAGCGTTTGGTAGGTTGTTGTGAAGGGCATTCCAGGATTTTCCCCGATCTTCTGACATGTAGACATAGGGGCTTAGATCATCATCATTAAGCCCGGTCATGCAGGTGTATACCCGGTTGTAATCGAAAGCAGAAGGACAAATACTACGAATATATCGATTAGCCAAACCGGTAGATCGCTCTTCCCACGATGCACCATCATTTTCCGTGACCCACATTCGCCCATCATCCATTCCGGCGTAGAGAGTGCCTTGCTTCAGGGGTGATTCAACAAGATCTCCGGCACTGGATATTTCATGATGGTTTTTTTCAATAGGAGAGAGGTTGGGGCTGATTACTTCCCAGGCATCTCCCCGGTTGGTTGACTTGAAAATGTAATTGCCACCCAGATAAATATGCTTCGGATTGAAGCGAGATAAAAAATAGGGACTAACAAAACTGAAGGACAGACTATTGCGATCATAGTCAGCAGGGAGTCTTGGCCTAATGCCCTTCGCCTTATCAGCCGCAAAATCCAACCGGCTGACAGAACCTGTCTGAGCGCTGAAGTAAATGGTATTGGGATCTTGCCAATCCACCTGACTCACACATCCATCTCCTCCACTCC
>JAUILM010000614.1 GCA_030432855.1 Bacteroidia bacterium | reverse complement strand
GTTCGAGTTTGATGCCCGAACCTCAGCCCAGTTGGGCAAATTCTGCCGTAAAGACCGAATCGATAGCTTGTCCGTGTTTCAGATTGGACTGAGGGCTGTCCGATTCTATGTCAGGCATGCTATGAATCTTTCTTTCCAATTTTCAAAGAACTTCCCGTGAAATAAAAGTGTACGGCAATGAATCGCTGTTTAGCCAAGATCGAGATTCTTTAGGTTTAATATTAAACTTTAGAGGATCTGGCAATTTGCTTGAAGAATTTAATGACTATACAGGTGTTTCTTTTTCTGAAAGTGCCTTGGTCAGATTACAGCAAGAGGTCTCTGCACTAGATTCAGCAGATCATGAAGGATTCCTTTTTTCACCCTATGAAATTATGGGTCAGCAGTATGGAATAAATCAGCCCTTTCTAGATTCTGCACTTATAGCGTTAAATGGGGCTAAAAAAATTCTTTTTTCAGTAAATAACTTAGGAGGGTATCCAGAGGAAACAGTTTTTTCAGTAGATATTGTTAATCCTGACTTATTGATATCTGAGGTAGATGGAATCGAAGATGAGTTGAAATACTTGATGAAGGCCTCTAGTATCAATAATGAAATACCTGAAGTATTTGCATTAGCTATTGAACGATATTTAGATGTAATAAATCCCGCTGGACTATATCAGTCATACTTTGAAAATAACCTACAGGTTTTACTAGATGATGACACCTATCCCTCATTTGAATTAGATAGCATTGCTAATTTTATTGCACTTTCCGGAGTTCCAATAAAATTGCCAGCTGGCTCAAGGGTCAAGTTTTTGAGATTTGATGACGATCAAAAAGGAATGCTATATTGCTTTAGGTTACCTGGTAATTCTTACTATCATACTCCAAAAAAATGGAAAGCTGGTACATCAAATGCTGGCAAGTTTGCGGGTTATGGGTATTGGAGCCCAGCTGATTGGAATAGTTCATCTAAAGTGATTTTTTATTCATATGAGGACTACTTAGTTCATAATGGAGGCTGTGGTTTCCCGCCTTATACTTTAGGGGAAGTTACGGAGGTACTATTAGGATATACAAAAGGATGCCCTGGAAATGAAGGGGAACTATATATTTATCCAAGACTATACAAGACATACTTTGAAGATATTACTAGTCCAGAATCACCAGATGAAGGGTATCCTGCCTATAGAGCTGCTAATGAAAATGTAACCTTTGCAGATATTGATCAACACATTATAAATAGCACTCAGCAAGTGTTCGACGACAGTTGTAGTCAAGAAGTAATTACTCTACATCATAATCAACTTCTTAAAGATATTCCATTTCCTTGTGGCATTTCCAGCGACTTAGTACCTCTTTCTGCATTGAGTAGCGGGGAATACTATTTTATTCATTTTGACAATGGAGTAGAGGCTGTTATGTCAATCCATCAAGGTAGACAATTCCTTGCTTATTTAGATAATGACGCTGAACTAGTAGTTCTTGAATACGATAAATTCTATGGGTGGTTCTACTCTGATTTCCAGGGGCCTCAATTTTCAAAAGATGCAGGTATAATACTAAACTTTGCGGGAGAGTTGGCACTGCAAGCTGGAATTACATCAGTATTTATTGCAGTTAATGTTTATCTTGGAGGAGCAGTGGCAGCGATGGCTGCACCATATGGAGTGGAAACGGGGGCTTTATTATTATTGGATTTAGCTGTGTCAGCTGGTGAGGCTAGTTCAGTTTACATGATAACAGATGACTCTAACCTAGCTATGCAAGCATTTTTTGCAGGTGCGGTTGGATCTGTTGGAGGGACATTACTAACTAATTCAATAAAAGGCTTCAGGCTTACATCTTCTGATGATCTAGATGTTCTTTTCAAAACAAGGACATACTCTGAGATTCCTCAAGATGCTTCCGCGTCATATATGACAAAAAGGCTTCGTGAATTTAAGTCAGAGGTTAGATCATCGGGAATGTCAGATGATTTGTTCAGAACTCTTCTTATTGATATGGAGAGTTCTGATGACCTTGCAAGGTATATTCTGAGTGATTATAAAAGGGTTAGGGCGTGGTGGGAGGCGTTGTATGACTTGCCGAATTTAAGGCCGCAAGCTAATTGGCTAGAATTTGTAGAGGAAGCAGTTTCGACTCATGGACTTAAGTACAGACAAGCTGGTTTAAGCGCTAAGGCTGTAAGTAGTACCTCAAGCAATTGGGTCACCCAAAATATTAGCGATTTCGATCAACTCTATGCAGATGCAACGGTAGCTAAAACAGAGTTGGATAATATTATGAATAGCATTACGTCGCAGGTCGGCGGTACACCGTCATCGAGGTTGAAGGATCCAGCGAGAGCCAGAGAGAAGATTGATCTTGATCCTGATCCTGATGCTAATTATTCTTGGCTAACTGATCTTGCCGGAGGCAGAATAGTTTATGATAACCTAGATGATTTCTACGATGCACTGGATAATGTAGTAGGTAATTATCAAGTAGCTAGACTTAATGAACGTGTAGTGATGCCCCTTCCAACCGGATTTCGAGACGTTCTGATGAACTTAAGAATGTCAAATGGGCATGTTGTGGAACTTCAAATCTCTCTAAAAGAAATGATTGAAGCTTCTGACGGTCCTGGTCATACTTGGTACGAAGAATGGAGAACTCTAAACGGTATCGTTCAATCTCAACAGGGAGGTGTTGCCACGGCTGCTCAAGCAGCGGAGCTGGAAAACTTAATGACCCAAATGCAAAACCTCTACAACGGCGCTTACCAACAAATACTAAGTCGGCAATAAAAGTGTGATAGGACATGCTAAAGGATAGATTTTTTAGGGTGAAAAATATTTTGGTCTGCAAAAAGACCTCCGAAGATGGAAGGCTAGCAATGTTGGCGTTAGACCGGGAAAATTGTCAGTTTGTAGTTGAGCCTTACTATTTTGATCTTTTTTTTCGGAACACTGACTGGAGTATAGAAGAATTAGACGCGGCCTCTTTCAAAGAAGCCGTAATTGAAGAATGCGGGCATTTGCCTGACATGGATTTTTAAAGTAATTTTTTTAGAATATGTGGTCTATTGAGGTTTTACAAGAAGCATGGTATATGGCTAGTAAATTACATGCTGGACAAAAGTATGGAGGTAAAAATGAAGGCGAAGAGTTAGAGTACATCAGCCATATAGGGAGCGTAGCCTTTGAAATCCTTGGGGCTGGGCTGCATGATCCTGATATGGATATTGATTTTGCTGTTAAATGTGCAGTTCTACACGATACTATTGAAGATACAGAGCTGTCTTATGATGATATTATGAGCACCTTTGGTCCAAGGGTTGCCGATGGGGTAAAAGCCCTTACTAAAGACGAATCACTATCCGATAAGCGGGCAATGATGGTAGATAGCCTGACTCGCATTAAAAGACAACCAAAAGAGGTCGCAATGGTAAAAATGGCAGATCGTATATGCAACCTTTACTCTCCACCTTTCTACTGGGATAGCGAGAAAAGAAGCGCATATCGGGAAGAAGCCACTTTGATACTAAACTCTTTAGAATCGGCAAGCGGGTACCTTTCTAATCGACTGAGAAGGAAAATAAAAGATTATAAAGTTTAGTTTTAGACCAACCCCTGCAACTTAGTCCTAGTGATAAAAGCATCGAGAAGGGTGAAGACGTGTTCTTTATCCTTCTTGCTCATTTTAGAGACTTCGGTAATGCGGTCCACCTACAACATACCCCCGCTACCCGTAGGTTAGCGGGGCAATAAAATGGAGCCGCTGCAAGGAGACTGCGTCCCCCGCTGTCGTTAGTTTAGTGGCTGTGCCCTGATGCCTTAAGTCTGTCCCCTATTAAAAAAACCGATGTATGCAGTCTCCAGACTGGATACAAGTTCCCTGCCCGTCTCTGACGGATGCAAGTAGAAAACTCATTCCCATTTGGCATCCGACCAAATATCATCCATCACCGTCACTGGGAAAAGGCCTTGGCCAGTCAAGTAGTTTGAAGCACTGCTGTACCGGAAGTCTTCCGGTTTGGCTACCAGTCCGTTACAGACCGGGTTGTGGTGGATGTAGTGTGGCTTTTGCCGGATCCACTGATTAGAAGACAGCTCAATGGGGTGGTTATTTTGGACCCAGAATTGGTATTTCCGATTGTTTTTGTTCTTTCTGGCAATAGGCCAAGCTTTCCAAA
>JAUILM010000613.1 GCA_030432855.1 Bacteroidia bacterium | reverse complement strand
ATTATTTTTTGCAGGCCCTTTAGTGGCCAGTACGATATATCCGATAGTCATGGGACTTTACTGGCAGAAGGCCACGGCAAAAGGTGCCTTATGGGCTATGGTCTTAGGCTCTGGATTAGGCCTCATTGCATACTTCCAACTGGGATGGTATACAGCTTCTCTCATTGGTGCTGCTGTATCGATCGTTGTGACCACATTTTTTTCAAGGATTTCAACCACAAGATTTAATTGGAATTACCTGGATGAGTCCAGGTGAGACTGTTTGAATATTTTTTTTAACTGCTCACAAATATTATAAATGCCTTTTTCAGAAATATTTTTTAAGCTGCTTATACTGACCTCGCTGGTACTAATGACTCTGGGTGTCATCAGTTTGGTAGCCATGCTGCTAAAGGATATTAAAACTAAAAAGCTATGGTAAAAGTAAGTTCTGATAAAAATGTAAATGCATTGGAAGTGAAACAAACCGATGCTGAAGGCTTATATCCTGATCCTACTGATCTACTGGAAAAAGAAAATCTTGACCTGGATGTACTAGGTTCCCTGGTGGGGCAATCCATTATTTCTGTGGGCCAATTTGATAAAAAATTGGTGCTTGAGATTTGCAAATTTGCCGCTTTATTAGAAGCCACAGAGATTTCCCGCAGTCATCCTCTGGATGGAAAAATAATTATCACTGCATTTTTTGAGGCCAGTACACGCACGCGCCTGTCATTCGAAAGTGCCGTGTTGCGCCTTGATGGGAAGATCATTAGTATTCCTACCGGTAAAGTGACTGGGGTGGCGAAAGGAGAATCCCTGGCCGACATTGGAGAAATGTTTAATTCATATGGCGATTTGGTCGTCATGCGGCATACAGAGACTGACTCCATCGACGAATTACAAACCAAATTGCGACTTCCATTGATCAATGCCGGCAATGGTTCTGGCGAGCACCCCACACAGGCGCTGGCAGATTGGTTTGCCATTTTAAAATGGAAGCCAGAGCTGAAGAATGATCTGATTGAAGAAAAGGATAAAATTCATTTAGGGATACTTGGCACACCGGGGAGTATGCGGGCCGTAAACAGTTTCCTGAGAATGTCACTTCTATTTAAATCAGGCGTACGAAAAATCACTATAATCTCCGAAATGGCTGATCCCCTGGGACCGGAACTGGAAGACCAACTAAATAAGTCTGGGATAGAATCCAGCACGACGAATGATATCACAGAGGTATTGAGCGACCTTGATGTTGTTTACATGAATTCTATTGCATTTCTGGGTGATAGCTATAAGACCCTGGATAGTCGATTTAAAATTGACGAAACGAGTGAATTAAAGAAAAATGCAGTAGTACTTCATCCCCTTGCCAGGCTTGACGAGCTGGATCCGATTATTGACGGTACAAATCACAATTTGTATTTCACACAAGCTCACGGAGCCGTGTTTGTACGGCAAGCCTTAATGATTTCAGTACTCAATAGATTTGACAGGATCCCCAAAGAATCTCTCCACTTAAAGAAAATAAAATAGAACATATATGTGCGGAATTACGGGCTTTTGGAAGCGCGAAAAATTTACCGGGGATGAAAGTCTCCATGTGAGAAATATGGCTGAAAGACTTTGGCATCGAGGACCAGATGGGTATGGATTTCATATCGATTCCTCAAATAGTTTGGCTATGGGGCATGCCCGACTCTCAATCATTGATTTGCATACAGGCGACCAACCTCTATTTGATGAAAATAAGAAGATAATACTTACCGTTAATGGCGAGTTTTATGATTATAAAAGAATCAGGACCAATCTCAGGTTGGAGGGATTTAAATTTACTACTAAGTCTGACAGTGAAATTGCCATTCCATTATTTAAAAAGTATGGTTTAGACTTTTTAGAACACCTTCGGGGTGAATTTGCAATTGCGCTTTTTGATGAGAAGGAGCAAAGATTGATCTTAGTGCGGGACAGATTTGGGATCAAGCCCCTGTTTTATCATGTAGGCAAAAAGGGTATATACTACGGGTCAGAAATAAAGTCTCTATTTGCGAATCCTGATGTGCCTCGATCATTTTCAGAGGAAGGAATGCTTCATCAGCTGATGCACACCATGGTCCCGGGGACAAGTGCATTTAAAGATATTCATGCTCTACAGCCGGGGCATTTTCTGGAGGTAAAGAAAAATGAATTCGGCTTTGAGGTAAAGGAACATAAGTACTGGGATATGGATTTCCCAACGGAAAAAGATCGTGACCTTTCGCATGATGAGGATTTCCATATTAAGAATGTACAGGAGTCTCTACTGGATGCGGTAGCACACCGGCTGGAGGCAGATGTCCCTGTTGGTTGCTACCTGTCAGGAGGTATCGATAGTTGTTCTATGTTAGGGATAGCCTCATCAATGCAGCAGTCTAATGTCAAGGCATTTACTATCAGTTTTGATCATAGTGCCTATGATGAGTCCAGGATCGCTCGCGAAATGGCAGAGGCCACGCAGGCTGACCAGGAAGAAATAAGACTATCGGCCGCCGAATTATATGGTGAGAATTATATCCGAACCATGTACCATGCTGAGCGTACATTCTATAATACACTGGGCGTTGCTAAATACCGGATGAGCAAGCGAGTGAACGAGTGCGGATATCGGGTAGTGGTGACAGGAGAAGGGTCAGATGAACTGTTTGGCGGGTATCCTGCTTTCAAGAAAGATTTTCTTCTACATGGTAGTCAGGATGATCCTTCTCATATGGAGCTACTGGAAAAGACAAATGCCATCTTTAAGGGAGCTATCCTTGCCGAGACACAGGTCACACATCCGGCACTGGAAGCTGTTTGCGGATTTACCCCTTCCTGGATTCAATCATGGATACAAACACTTGAGATTGCCAGGCCGTTATTACATGATGACCACCTACAGACACTGGAACATTACGATCCCATCGAGGCCATCGCTGACTCATTTGATAAGTCCCAGATGCAGGGACGTCATATTTTGGACAAAGCGCAATACACCTGGATAAAAACCATGTTGGAATGTCAAATATTGAATTGGGGTGGAGATCGAGTAGATATGGCAAACTCCATGGAGAGCCGTCCGGCTTTTCTGGACCATCATGTTGCGGCTATAGCGCGACAAATTCCCCCATCCGTTCGCATTAAAGGAAATATTGAAAAATGGGTGCTCCGAGAAGCGATGAAAGAAATACTTCCAGAGGTGTTGTATAACCGGGAGAAATTTGCCTTTATGGCACCTCCGGCGCACACTTCCGAAAATAAAAGTAAAGCAGTGGATGCACTAATTCACCGATTTTTGTCACCGGACAAAATAAAGAATGCCGGTGTTTTTGATAGTGGTAGAATTCACAAATTCCTGACAGAATATAAAGCCGATAGGGATCCTGTGTCCTTAGTGCGAAAAGATGCTTTATTAAATCATTTATTAGGAATCCAAATCATGCAGGAACAGTTTATTGAAAACCGTGGCATGGAAGTCACCTAGTATTGTCATTATTAAATACTCAGGGACGAATCTTGGAATGTGCCAATTTAGTAATTGCAACACTAAAAAGGCTCATTAACTTCATTTTCGACTTCACTTTGCACGGTCCGGATTTTTCGACTGATGTTACAGGTGTCATGTAGAGCTCCTGAAATAAACCGGGGTAATTTTTCTTTCCAGGTATTGGGAATGCGTGTATAGACGAAGTCAAATAAGTTGATCGATTGGCTGGATTTGAGGCTTAGAAAATCATAGGTGACAGCGAACTGCAGGATGAGACCCCTGAGCACATCCTGTGTGAGTTGCGTTTCATTGGGATTGTGACTGCCGCCAAAACTTCGCTCTAATTGCAATACCTGCCCGGTATCCCTCAGTTGATATGGATCCAACTGTTGCTCTACAGATCGCGTTGTTTGTACGTTATATCCTTTTGATATTTTATTTAACGTGCGAGTTAAAGTACCCAGGAAAGATAGCGTCAGGGACTTGTCATGGCTTCTTAGGTCTATAGAGCATGTGACCTGATGAGATTTATTGACATGTGATATTTCCTGAAATGTAAAATCCAGAATACCTTCTCCTCCTTGATTCACAGGAAGGTATAAAGTGCCTACGATGTAGGCCTTAATTTGTTGTTGAATAAAAAAACGGTCACTTTCTACAAGGGAATCTCCTTTTATTCCAAAAGAAATTGATGCAGTACCG